>DAOWOP010000003.1 GCA_030642005.1 Planctomycetales bacterium | reverse complement strand
TGGATATGCTCTCGGGCTTGCGTGGCGTGCTGTGGCGTCATCGAATCTCATCCAACTCAACGTTACGGGTACAAGTTCACAAGTTACTGAAGGCCGTTGAATACGCCCTTTGCGCGGCCGCATAATTGGCTAAAGGGCACAGGACACAGAGTTCACAGAGATTTTTTAAAACATATTTCATTGTTTTTTCAAGAGTTATGGAATTCCTCACAACCAATCGTGCCCCGATTACCATAATCTGAAAAAACAGAGTGTCATTTTACGAAATCGTGAAAATCACTCGTAAGTTCTTTTAAAATAAACATCTCTGCGAACTCTGCGTTCTCTGCGGTGCAATATCCGGGTTAGCGCTGTTGCATTCACCGCCGACGTGAAAGGATAAAGAACGTCAATGCCGCAAGTTGCAGGACGCCAGCCGTCATCAACGCCACGTGCCAGGTAGCGTACGTCTCATTGCAAGTCGCCGCACCGGGGATGTTTATCAGTCCCCAGGTCAGAGCGGCGAGTGCGAATATCTGAAAGATCGCGCCGATCAGTCGCATCGCGGAGAACTCCGAACCCCCGCCGGGGGTGAGGTTCTGTCTGACGTGGCGAAGGATTTCGTGGAGTACCTGTGAATCAGTCATGCTGTCTATCGGCATCTCCGGCTTTTCGCCGAACCGGCCTGCACCGGCCGATATGGCTGCCGGACTTTCGAACGCTTTTCCCGCCGCCGGGCTTGCGCCGCTTTCACGCAGGATCACCCGCGCTGCGTCGATAAGGTTGCGAACGGTAAAATCGGCCTGAACGTCTTCATCCTGTTCAGGCCCGCCGTCGCCCTTGAGGCGAACGCGGACGGTTCGGCAGCCCGCCCTCTGACCGGCCTCGATGTCCCGCGGCGAATCGCCCACCATCCAACTGGCGGTCAGGTCTATCCGCAAGTCCTTCGAGGCCCGAAGTAACATGCCGGGCGACGGCTTGGAATCGGCCGATACGCGAGTGTACTCCTCAACGGTCCCATCAGGGTGATATGGGCAGTAGTAGATCGCATCCAGTTCGACGCCGCGCTCGGACAGTTGCCGGCGCATCTCGTCGTGGATTTGCTCCAGGCCGTCTTCGGTCAGCAGCCCGCGAGCGATTGCCGACTGGTTCGTAACGACTACCAGTTTGAAACCCGCCTGCCCAAGAGACCGCAAAGCAAGTTCAACCCCCGGCAGGAGTTTGACGGCGTCGGGGTCCGTCAGGTAGCCGGGGTCCTCGATAATCGTCCGGTCACGATCGAGAAAGACGCATTTATCAGCCATAACGTTTGCCCCTTAAACATCCTGCCGCCACAGTGTTATACAAAATGTTCATCTATCAATTCGCAAATTATGTGATACGCCAACTGGTGCAATTGCTGGATATTGTCGCTCCATTGTCCCGGTGCGCTGAAACAAACGTCGGCCAGTCCGGCAAGGTCCGCCCCGCCGGGTCCCGTCATTGCGACGACCTTTATCCCAAGCCGCTTCGCCGATTTCGCCGCAGCCAGGACATTAGGACTCTCACCGGAAGTCGATAACGCCCACAATACATCACCTTCGACTCCCAGTGCTTCGACCTGCCGGGAAAAAACCTGCTCGAAGCCGAAATCGTTCGCCAAGGCCGTCAGGACACTTGTGTCGGTCGTCAGGGCGACGCATGGCAGGGGCTTGCGCCCCTCGCGTCGGAAACGCCCTACCAGTTCGGCGGCGATGTGCTGGGCGTCGGCTGCCGACCCGCCGTTGCCGCAGACATACACACGACGACCGGCGCTGAAGGCCTCTATCAAAATCCCGGCAATATCCCCAATCGCCGACCGCGCCGTCTCGTCCAGTTTCCCGGCAGCGGCGAGAAGTTCGCCGATCATCTCGTCAATTTTTCTATTGTTCTTCACGTTTCGTTCAGGCGTCGGCGTTGTTCACTATCCGATTGATTATCTCGGTGGTGCTGGCGCCTTCGACCATATCAAGTGTCAGGACCTTTCCGCCGTAGGCTTCGACGATTTCGGCTCCGACGACCACGGGCGTCGTTCCGCCCTTTGCGAGGATGTCGGGCTTGAGCATCTCCAGCAGCGGCTCGGGCGTATCTTCGTCGAAGATGGTAACGTAATCGACACATTCCAGCGCGCCGAGCATCTCCGCCCGTTCGTCGGCGCCGATGACGGGCCTGCCCGGGCCTTTGAGGCGGCGGACGCTGTCGTCGGAATTGATCGCTACTATCAGGCACAAGCCGAGTTCCCGCGCCTGCCGAAGGTAGCGGACGTGCCCGGCGTGCAGCAGGTCGAAGCAGCCGTTGGTAAAGACGATTGTTTCGCCGTTGCGGCGTCGGCGGGTGATCTCGCGGGCGAGGCGCTTTCGGTTGATTACCTTTCCGCCGCGAAGGCCCAGCGTCCGGCGAAGTTCGTCGAGGACTTCATCTTTGGAGACCGGCACGACGCCGAAGCGTTCGACCTCCAGCCCGCCGGCGACATTGGCAAGCGCTGCGGCGTCTTCAGCCTCGCACCCGCCGGCCAAGGCCACCGCCAGCATCGCAAGGACGGCGTCACCGGCTCCGGCTACGTCATAGACCGCTCGCGGGCGGGTCGGGACAATCCGGCTTTCGCCGTCGGCACGAGCCAGATACACACCTTCCTTATCGAGCGTAATCATCAAGGCCTCGGCGGCGGTAGTCTGGATTATCTGCCTGGCCGCCCGCTCCAGCGAATCGGAATCGGTTATTTCGACGCCGCTGGCAAGAGCGGCTTCATATCGGTTCGGCGTCAGCAGCGTCGCGCCGCGATAACGGCGGTAATCGCCGATGCGGGCGGGATCGACCACCACAGGCACGCCCGCCGACCGGGCGTCGGCTATCAACTGCGGCGTGGTCAAATCGGTAAAAATACCCTTGTCGTAATCTTCCATCGCCACCGCCTGGCAATCCGTCAGCGCCGACCGCAGCGAAGCGCGAAGCGTCGCGGCGACGGACTTCGGCAACGGGTCGGAAGACTCTTCATCCATGCGGAGAATCTGCTGGCGATGACGATGCTGGGCCAGACCGACCAGACGCTGCTTGAGCGTCGTAGGCCTGCCCGGAAGGCGTGTCAGAGCGGCGGTTTCAGCACCCGACGACGAAAGTATGCCCATCAGTTCATCGCCGACGGCGTCCTGCCCGACCACGCCGATGCAATTGACCCGCCCGCCGAGGGCCAGGATATTCATCGCCACGCTGCCCGCCCCGCCGGGACGGGACTCACGCCCCAGGACGCGAAAAACCGGAACCGGCGCTTCGGGGCTGATCCGCTCCGTGTCGCCGCGAACGTAACGGTCCAGCATATAATCGCCAATCAAAGCGACCTTCGGATGGGTAAAATGCTCAACGATCTCTATCAGATGGTGCATGAGAAGGATTCTACAATCGCTTCGTCAGAGTTGCAATGTTTGGAGTATCTTATCTATAAGCGTCTGCTCGCCTTCGGTTATCTGCATCTGAACTTCAAGCGTCCATAACGGCAGCGGTAAAGAAACGGGATTGTCGATTTTGACGCGATCCTTGGCGGTGGTAACGAGTATATCGACCTCTGATGCGCCGGCTGCGACAGTTATCTGTTCCATCTCGGACAGGCTGTAAGCAATGTGATCACCGAAAACGACCCTTCCGGCAATACGAGCGCCTATTTCGGACAGCGTAGCAAAAAAACCTTCGGGATTGCCGAGGCCACAGAATGCGCAGACCTTTCGCCCGGAAAGAGCGTCGAGCGGCAACTCATTGTCATTTTCGTCGATGACCTTAATCGGTTTGTGAACGGCAGTGTGAATCGAAGCCTGCGGCGCTAAGCGGCCAAGCCGCTCGTGAAGATTCTCTAATTTCTCCGCCGCTGCAGCGTCGCTGCGCGTGATGACAATCACATCGGCATCCCGCAAGGCCGAGAGCGGCTCTCGCAGCCGACCGATGGGAAGACACGCCCCGCCGCCGAAGGGCCTGGTCGCGTCGATAAGTACAATGTCCAAATCCCGGCGGATACGCATGTGCTGAAAACCGTCGTCCATGACCAATACGTCGGCGGTGCCGGCGACAGCCTCGCGCGCGCCGCTTGCGCGATCGGGATTGACGATTACAGGCACACCCGTTGACTGCTTGAGCAGTTCGGCCTCATCGCTCCTGCCGGCGACAGCCTTGTAGCCACGGGTAAGGATCGCGGGCTTGCGCCCCGCCTCTTTCAAACGCTCGACGACCCATACGACCATCGGCGTCTTACCCGTCCCGCCGACGGTGATATTGCCCACGCAGATAACAGGTACATCGACGGCGTAACTCTTCCTGAAACCCTTACGATACGCCCACCGCCGCAGACGCATAAAACCCGCATAAGGCGACGCCATGATCTTTCCAATGACACAATTCATCGCGGATATAGTAACCGTTTTCGCACGCAGGAAAAAGCCCACGCAGCGCAGTAAAGTGGGCTTGGAAAGGTATTCCGGCATTCCGGTTTTCCCCCTAGTCCCTAGTCCCTAGTACTCCGTAACGCCTAAATTTCAGGGTAAAGTTTTTTTAGTTTAATACGAGCGTCCGCAGTTGTAAATTGCCAATTGACTGTCACATTGGCTTGATTTCGTTTTTGCTCCCAGGCAGCCACCTCTGCGGTCATCAATTCCTTCGTCGGAATATATTGGCTCAAGCACTGGCGGCTCAAAACGCCAATCTCAATCTCGGCCATATTCAGCCAACTGCCGTGCTTGGGCGTATAGTGAAGCTCAAGTTTCTCTGCCAGCCGTCGTGCTTCTTCCGGTTCAAAGGCTTCATACAACGAACCGATACTGTGCGTATTGAGATTGTCTTCCACCAGAACAATCTTCTCGGCCTCCGGATAATAAACGTCCACAAGGTCCCGGATACAGTCAGCCCAGTCTTTACGAGTTCGACGATCTGTCACTTTCACGTGCCGTCGCGCTTTCAGCGGCTCAAACATCATAAACAGATTGACTACACCGCAGCGGCGATACTCATAATCCGTTCGCCTCACCCGGCCCGGCTTGACGGGAATTGTCTTGCGAGTTTCTTCAATCAGTTGTCGATTCGTTTCGTCAAGGCACACCACCGGAAAGGTCGGATTATACGGCCGTTTGTACACTTCCAGCACGTCTTCCATGGCCGCCACAAACTCGCCGTTGGCTTTCGGCGGAATGCACCAGTAATCATTCAGCCAAGGTTTGAGGACGTTTTTTTTAGTGTCCTGCAGATAGTCATGCGGGAAACGCTTTGGACAACTCCCAACTCCACCAGTCGATCTGCCAGCAGACGTAAGGTCCATTTGCTCCGGCCTTCTGGCGACTCGCTGCAGGTAATCGCAATCAAGTGGGCCTCGGCGTCACCATCGAGTTTGCGTTTGTTTGGGCCTCGCTTGGCCCGCCCCAACGCGGCGTCGAGTCCAAGCTCGACAAACCGGCGACGAATATTTTCAACTGTGGTAACATGACAGCCGAAGGCCTCTGCGATGGCTTCATCTTTCCAGGCCAAGCCGTGCTTACCCTGATCGGCCTTGAGCAAGACTTGGGCATGTTGAATCTTGTAGCCTTCGACCTTGCCGCGATTGATAAGTTCTTCCAACTGCTTTCGCTCTTCGATTGTCAATTCTACGATGTACTTCTTCATGGCGGCCTCCCTGCCGTTAAAGGGTTCTATCAACCCTATCGGCAAAAAGGCCCGTTACCCTGAAATCATTCTGTTACGGAGTACTAGTCCCTAATCCCTATCTTCTCAATTATCGCGTCGGCCATTTCGCTGGTGCCGACGGCGGAGGGGTCGTCGCGGTTGGGCTTCATGTCGTATGTAACGGATTTGCCTTCGGCGATGACGGCGGCGACGGCGGCTTCGAGATTATCAGCGGCGGCGCGCTCGCCGAGGTGCCGGAGCATCAGGACACCCGAAAGTATTAATGCGGTCGGGTTGACCTTGTTGAGGCCCTTGTACTTGGGTGCGCTGCCGTGGGTGGCCTCGAAGACCGCCCCGCTGTCGCCGATGTTCGCGCCCGGGGCCACGCCCAGCCCGCCGGCCAGGCCGGCGCAAAGGTCCGAGAGGATGTCCCCGTAAAGGTTCGGAAGGACGATTACGTCGTAGAGTTCGGGCTTCTGGACCAGTTGCATGCACATATTGTCGATCAGTCGCTCTTCGTATTCGACGTCGGTGTAATCGGCGGCGACGCGCTCGGCTACCTCTTTGAACAGGCCGTCGGAGAATTTCATTATATTGGCCTTGTGAACGGCGGTTACTTTCCGCCGGCCGTTGGCGCGGGCGTAGTCGAAGGCGAAACGGACGATCCGCTCGGAATTTTCAACGCTGATGGGTTTGATGGACACGCCTGTGGTCGCAGGATCAGTCCTGATTTTCTTGTCGGTCGAGAGGCGGTTGACTGCCTCGATTACCTCGGCTGTTTCCGGCAGGCCCTTTTCGAACTCCACGCCGGCGTAGAGGTCTTCGGTGTTCTCGCGGACGACGACGAGGTCGATGTGGTCGTATCGGCTGCGGACGCCGGGGTAAGACTTGCACGGGCGGAGGCAGGCGTACAGGTCGAGCGTCTGTCGCAACAGGACGTTGACCGACCGAAAACCCTTGCCGATGGGCGTCGTAACGGGGGCCTTGAGTGTCGCATCGGTATTGCGGACCGACTCGATGGTCGCTTCGGGCATTGGCGTGCCATCGGTTTCCATCACGTCCAGACCGGCCTGGCATACCTTCCATTCGATGCCGCCGGCGTCTGGGGTCTTCTCCAGCGCCGCCTCGACGCACCGCTTCGCAGCCTCGGCAAGTTCAGGCCCAACACCATCACCCGTAATCAGTGTTACAACATGCGTTTTCATTGCCCGTTTCCTTTCATTTCGACGACGCCGGTGAACGAGCGGAGGATGCTATCAGGAAGCAATTGGAAGGTCAATCGCCGGTGCGAGAAACACGCGGGAGTTCTCACCCACGGATTGTAAGGGCGTTCGCTTCGATCCCGTAATATCGTTATTTTTTACCTATCTTAATAACTGCCGAAACTCTTGGCAGCCAAGGGTTTGCATCTCGATTTTCCCCCTATGCAATTCAGCCTTTCCGTGGTAATATATTGATAGAAAGAGATTGCCGCGAGAGGTGATCAATCATGTCAAGACAAGTTATCAGGCGAAAGTTGAAGATGATCCTGTTCATAGTGCTGAGTTTCGCAGCACTGTGTTAGTTAGCGATCAGCATTCAGCGGTCAGCCATCAGCAGTTTCATCTGTTTGGCTTTTGCTGAACGCTGATGGCTGGCTGCTCTTCCCAATCATTTTCGTGAACTCTTCTTCGTTGATAATCCGCACGCCGAGCGTCTTTGCCTTATCGACCTTTGAGCCGGGGTCAACGCCGGCCAGGACGAATGCGGTTTTTTTCGATACGCTTGACGCCGACCTGCCGCCGAGATTTTTAATCAATTCCTTTACTTCGCTTCTGGTGTAGTTTTCGAGCGTTCCTGTAACGACGATGGTTTTCCCGGCCAGCGTCCCTTCGCCGGCCGGTGTCGCGCCGCCTTCAGCCAACATTTTCACACCGACGGCCTTTAGGCGTTCGATTATTTCCCGGCCTTGTTTGCCTGCAAAGAACTGCCTGACACTGGCGGCGATAACCGGTCCGATTTCCTCGACGTCGGCCAGTTCGTCGGCCCCGGCGGCGGCGAGAGAGTCGATGTCGCCGAAATGCCTCGCCAGAATATCGGCCGCCCTGCCGCCGACATGGCGAATCCCAAGCCCTGCCAGCAGCCTGGCCAGACCCCGATTTTTAGATGCTTCGACAGCGGCCAGAAAATTCTCCGCCGACTTTTCGCCCATCCGCTCCAGCCCCGTCAATTGCTCGGCCGACAGCGAATACAGGTCGGCAAAGTGCCTCACCAGGGCCTTGTCGATAAGTTGGTCGATCAGGGCCGGGCCGAGGTTCTCGATGTCCATCTGGTTGCGCCCGGCGAAGAATCGCAGGCGCTCCTTCAACTGAGCGGGGCAGAGAGGGTTCATACAGCGAATGTGCACGCCGCCTTCATCACGCCCCGCCGCCCCGCTGCAGGCAGGACATTTCCCCGGCGGTCGAATTACTTTGGCGTCCTTAGGCCGCTTGGCGGTTACGACCTGAACGACCTGCGGGATGATCTCGCCGGCCTTTTCGACAAGGATGGCGTCGCCAAGATGCACATCCAGTCGCTCTATCTGGTCGAAATTGTGCAGCGATGCGTTTGAGACGGTCGTGCCGGCCAGTTGGACCGGGTCGAAGTGCGCAACCGGCGTAATCGTCCCCAGCCGACCCACCTGGAACGACACATCGCGCAGGACGGTCTGGGCCCGCTCGGCGGCGTACTTGTAGGCGATGCACCAGCGGGGGTATCGGCTGGTCGCGCCGAGTGCCCGCCGCTGGGCAAGTGAATCGACCTTGACGACGGCGCCGTCGGTTTCGTACGGCAGGTCATATCGCTTCTCGGCCCATTGCTCAATGAACTTGCAAACCTCGTCCGCCGAATCGCACAGGCAGGCGTGCAGGCTGGCCGGAACGCCCCACCGCTTCAGCATCGCGATGAACTCGAAGGCGGAATTACAGGTCATCGGCTCGACCGCCCCGAAGCCGTGGGCGATGAAGGCCAGCGAACGTTCGGCTGCGACCTTCGGGTCGAGTTGCTTGAGCGTACCGGCGGCGGCGTTGCGGGGATTGGCGAATGTATCGGCCCCGGCGGCGGCGCGGGCGGCGTTGAACTTAGCGAAGGCGTCTTTAGGCCAGTAAATCTCGCCTCGCACTTCGAGAAGGCGGGGGATTTCCTCCGGCTCGCCGCTCCGGCCCAACGCAAGGCGCAGCGGGATTGATTTGATTGTCCTGGCGTTTGCGGTGATGTCGTCGCCAGTCCGCCCGTCGCCGCGGGTCGCTGCCAGCGTCAACACGCCGTCTTCATACCGCAGCGACGCGGCTACGCCGTCAATCTTGGGCTCGGCGATGTAGCGATACGGCTCATCGCCGAGGGTCCTGGCTACGCGAGCGTCGAACTCACGCAGTTCGTCAAGATTGTAGGTGTTGTCGATACTGAGCATCGGCGGGTCGTGGCGTACCTTGGCGAAGCCCTCAATCGGCCGGCCGCCGACACGCTGCGTGGGTGAATCGGGCGCGATGAGTTCAGGGTGCTCGGCCTCCAGACGCTTCAACTCGTCAAAGAGTGCATCATACCGGCGGTCGGAGACTTCCGGCGCAACCTGAACGTAATAAAGATAATCGTGCCGGCGAATCTCCCGGCGAAGTTGCTCGATACGTTTAGCGTCGGAAGTCATGAACTGACCTGTAAAAAGCATTTTGCAGGGATACAAGGGATACACAGGATAAAAGAATTAATTAAAATATCTTATCCCCTGCATCCCTTGTATCCCTGCAATTTTTCTTTATTACGTTTTCGGTACGAGACACAGGAACTTGAGATTTTCGCCGCCGGTGTTACGGAACTGGTGGTCCTCGTCCGGCGGCACATAGACGCAATCGCCGGTTGAAATCGGGCGTTCCTCCCCGTCATCCAGGACGACGCCGACGCCGGACAGAACATACACCTCGTGCTCCCAGTCATGCGTATGTCGCGGCGTACAGCCGCCGGGAGATACCTCGAAGAGTCGCATATTGAAATTGGGCGCGCCGTCGTCCGGGCCGATGAGCATGCGCATCGTTACGCCCTCGGCGCCTTCGATCCCAACGGTCTTGGCTTCAACAGCATCGGCTTGCTGTATCTTCATATCCCATCTCCACAGGTGATTTCGATCCGTTACTGATAGCAAAGATTAGCAGAGATGCAGGGATTGCACGAGATGTTTTTTTACCGCATCAGGCCGTACTTCTTCATTTTCTTGTAGAGTGTGCAGCGGTTGATGCCAAGTGCGTGGGCGGTGGCCTGCCTATGCCCGCCGTGGGCTGCCAGAGCGGCGCGGATGATTTGCTTTTCCGGCTTGGCGAGCGCTTCGGCGAGTGTCCGGGCAGAGTTTGGACCCACCGGCGTAACCGGAACGGTCTGGTCTGCCGCCGCCGCCGCTATCGGCTGGAGCACCACGGCAACGGCTGGGGGAAGATCGCCCATGTCAATCCGGTTGCTGCGACACAATACAACGGCCCGCTCGATGCAGTTGGCCAACTCGCGCACGTTTCCGGGCCAGGGGTAGGAATTCAGTGCGTCCAGACAGTCGTCGGTGAATCCGAGGATACTTCGAGAGTTTTCCCGCTCGTAGCGTCGGAGGAAGTGTTCAGCCAGCAGTGCGATGTCCTCACCCCTCTCCCGCAGCGGCGGCAGTTCCACGTTGACGACGTTGACGCGGTAGTACAAGTCCTGCCGGAACCGCTCCGACCCGACGTCCCGCCACAGGTCGCGGTTGGTCGCCACGATTACACGGACATCGACGGTCTGCGTGCGGTTCGAGCCGACAGGTTCGAACGTCCGCTCCTGGAGAACTCGCAGGAGTTTGAATTGCAGGCCCGGCGAGGCCGTGGAAATCTCATCGAGGAAGATCGTCCCGTCGTCGGCGGCGGCGAATTTGCCCTCGCGGTCGCCGAAGGCGTCGGTGAAAGCCCCCCGCACGTGCCCGAACAGTTCGCTCTCCAGCAGCATCTCCGGCAGCGCGCCGCAGGAAACCTCCACGAAGGGTTTTTCCCTCCGCCCGCTGCGATCGTGAATCGCCCGCGCCACCAGGCTCTTGCCGGTACCCGACTCGCCGGTAATCAGGACGGTAGCCTTACTGTCGGCGACGGCGTCGATAAGGTCGAAGACCTTCGCCATCCGATAATCCTGCCCGATGATCTTCTCGAAATGCGTCATAGATGGAATATCGGTGCGTATCGGAAGCAATGTTGCTAAAAAGCAACGGATGTTTCAGAAAAACCACGATGGAGATTGGGCTTGCATTATCCGGCGTTATTGCCGATACTATTCAGCGTTCAGCAATCAGCAGTCAGCGATCAGGCCGCGGCACGCCTGCCGGCTGAATGCTGATTGCTGAACGCTAGATGCTAAACTCCGGAGAGGTGGCTGAGTGGCTGAAAGCGACGGTTTGCTAAACCGTTGTACGGGGTCATACCTGTACCGCGGGTTCGAATCCCGCCCTCTCCGTTGGTCCGCAGAGGGCATCCACAAGCTCCTGAATCTCAGGGGCTTGTGGTTTTTTCTCGATTGTTGACCGGCCCTTTGCCCTCAAAGTGCCCTCGAAACCGCTCCCCGCATTCTCTGCCGTCCCGCCAAACGTATCGTCGGCCAGCGACTTCATGGCCGCTTGGCTGTCGGCGTCGTGGAGGTGATAATAAAGATCAAGAATCTCCGAGGAACTGTGCCCCAACCACGCCAGGGCCTTGCGGTGGGCAACCCGATGGTTGGCACAAAGGCTGGCGAAGTGATGCCGGAAGGAATGAAGTTTGTACTGATCGGGATTAGCCAGGCCGATCTCGTGACAGGTTTCCTTGAGACGCTTGAGCAACTGGCGTTCAGTAATATCGGGAAAGACCTGCTCACCGGTTCGGGGCAATGCGTCGAGCAGCGGCCGGATTCGCGGGTGGATCGGTACGAACCGATGATCTTTGTCCTTCGTCGTGCCGTTGGAGCCTCCACGGCGAATATGAAACATACCCAAATCACCCCGGTCCCGCTGAACATCACTCCACTGCAACTGCTCCAACTCGCCGATCCGCAACCCCGCATAAGCCAACGTCGCAAAGGCAACTCTCTCCGCCCTCTCACTGTTGGCGACGACCAATTCTACCTGCTCGGTTGTGAAATACGGCTGCGGTTTGGCCCTGGCCTTGGCGATACGGGCGGCAACAAGACGATACCCCCGGAGTTTTCCCTCTTGGAAACCCCACTTGAAAACCTGCTTGGCCAGCGTCAAGGCCCCGTAGATCGTCTTATCCGCATAACCTTTATCGGCCAACCATTGCCGATACGCGAAGAATGCTTCCCGGCCGAATCGATGGGCCAGCGAGATTCGCCGCTGGCGGCAGAATTCCTTGAGTTTGTCTAAGTCTGTCCGGTACTTCCACTCCGTTTTTTTAGCCACGTCTTTGGCCTTAGCCACATCAAAGTAGGCGTCAACTAATTCGTCGACTTTCAGTTTCGCATCGACAACCCGCTGCCTGCCCTCTTGGAGTCGATTAAAAATCTCCACGGCCATCCGGCGGGCTTCGAGCCGACTCCGTGTGCTGAGGCTTTCGCAGATTTGCCTGCCGGTCGCGTCACGGTACTCGGCCGAATAGCAACGACTATGGATACAACGACACCTACATCGGCGGGCGGTATGATAAGTACGGCTTCGACGGATATTTACACAGTGCCCGCGATTCAGACGTTGCCTGCGCCGGCGAGACCATCATGTTCACCGATACCGCCTTCATGCAGAGCGGTAGTCAGATGATCGAGTATTCCTTCTGCAAGACTCCGTACTGGCATTTCGAAGCCGGCGGACCACCCAGCACCAGCCGACCCAACCCGACAATCCATTTTCGCCATCTTGACACAACAAACGTGGTTTGGGGTGACGGACATGTCAGTTGGGAAAAGATGACTTTTACCGACAAATACCAGAGTCACTCGAATATCTCGGCCGAGGAGGCTGAAAAAGTCGGTCTGGGGTGGTTCGGATCGGATTCTAACGAACTGTTCGATCTGAAATAATTAGTAGCCTGTAACCAGTAGTCAGTAGTCGGTCAAAAATGCTCATGTCCGGTCTCATTCCAGGATACTGATTACCTGCCCGCAAATCGGCAGGCGGGCCGACTACGGGTTACTAACGCTCGGTGGGGCAATCCGACTAACCCGACGATGCCGCTCGATCCGTCGTTGGATTTTTCTTCCTTAGACGGCTATACCGTCGCACAAATGGCGCAGGCATATGGCGAATCGGCCGACGGGGCGGGGTTAGGCGGAGTTTGTTTTGCGTGTCCGGTTTTTTCCGAGCATTGGCCTCCGTTGGTCCCTCGGGGTCTGTCGTTGCCAGTCGCAGCCAATATCGCCTGAACGAACATCTGCCCCGTCACAGCAGTCTTGCCCGCATACGGGCAGAATGAAACAAAAATAAAGAACTGATGAACGGTCTTGGAAAAGACGCGGATACGTTGTAGGTTAAGAATCAGTGATTCGTGCGGGTCTTTACCTGGTTGTTATCGGCAAAGCAGCCTGGGAAGTTGGAGTGTGTCATGACGACGATTGGCGATAGTCTCAGCACAGGTCTTGCGGGTCTGGACAGTGTGCTGAAAGGCCTGATACCCGGCGACAATGTCGTCTGGCAGGTTGACTCAGTTGACGACTATCAACCCTTCGTCGAACCGTACTGCCGAAACGCAGCGCGGAGCGGTCAGAGGGCTATCTACTTTCGTTTCGCCAGGCACCAACCTCTAGTGTCCGTCGAAAGCGGCGCGGAGGTACACCAGCTCGATCCCGAGGCGGGATTCGAGCAGTTCATAACTGAAATACACCAGGTTATCAGCGACGCCGGTCAGGGCGGTTATTATCTGTTTGACTGCCTGTCCGACCTTGCCGGGGACTGGTGCAGCGACCGGATGCTCGGCAACTTCTTCATGCTGACATGCCCGTACCTGCACGACCACGCAGCGGTCGCCTATTTCGCAGTGCTCAGGAACAACCATTCGTTCCACGCCACCAGTCCCATCACGAACACCACCCAGGTTCTGGTGGACGTTTATCGTCACGAAGGCAGGCTTTACGTTCATCCGCTCAAGGTCCAGCACCGTCATTCGCACAGTATGTACGTACTGCACGTCTGGGCCGGCGATGATTTCCTGCCGGTTAGACAGAGCGTTACAATTACCGAGGTTCTCGGAACCGTTCCGTGGAGCCGGCTTGACAGCGCCAGTTACCGACTCGGGTTCTGGAGCAGTACCTTCGCTCATGCCGAGCGGTTGCAGTTGGCCCTGGATCGCGGCGAAGATCCTGGTGAAGACGTGGACGCCTTTGTCCATCGATTACTTCGCATGGCAATCGCCAGGGACGGGCGGATTCTCGATCTGGCTTCCGGATTTCTGGACCTTTCGGACATTCTTGAAATTCGCCGGCGAATGATCGGGACGGGCCTGCTCGGCGGAAAGACGGTCGGAATGCTCCTGGCGCGGGCCATTCTGAAGAAAATGAATCCGCGATGGAATGAGATTCTGGAGCCGCACGACAGTTTCTTCATCGGATCGGATGTTTTCTACACCTATCTCGTCCAGAACGGGCTTTGGTGGATGAAGCAGAAGCAGAAAGACCCTGAAACGTTCCTTGACGGCGCGGAAACCGCCCGCGGGAAGATGCTGGACGGAACGTTCCCTGAATACATCATAAAGCAGTTTACCGATATGCTGGATTACTTCGGGCAGTCGCCCATTATCGTTCGCTCTTCCAGTCTGCTGGAGGACAATTTCGGCAACGCATTCGCCGGCAAGTACGAGAGCGTATTCTGTGTGAATCAGGGATCGAGAGACAGGCGTCTGGAGAATTTCCTCTCGGCGGTTCGCACGGTCTATGCCAGCACGATGAGCGAGAAGGCTCTGACTTACCGCGCCCAGCGGGGACTCCTCGGCGGCGACGAGCAGATGGCCGTTCTTGTCCAGAGAGTTTCCGGTGCGGCCTATAACGAATTCTATTACCCTCAGGTTGCCGGCGTGGGGCTTTCATTCAACCCTTACGTCTGGAGCAGGGACATCGACCCGTCGGCGGGCGTTTTAAGGCTGGTCTTTGGGCTTGGTACGCGGGCGGTCGATCGCCACGACGACGACTATACAAGAGTCGTGGCCTTGAACGCTCCGGCCAGAAGGCCTGAGTCCAACTTCGACGAGGTTTGTCAGTGTACTCAGAAAAAAGTCGATGTGCTGGACCTGAATGCGAGCCGACTGGTCTCGGCCAGATTTTCCAGTGTGGGCGGGCAGAGTTCGGACCTGCCGATTGACCTGTTCGCATCGCGCAGCGAGGAACTGGCCCGACGGGCGGCCGACAGCGGCGTCAAAGACGTCTTCCCATACATACTGACCTTCGAGTCCCTGCTGCGGGATACGCCGATGGTCGGCGATATGCGCGAAATGCTCAAACTGCTTCAGTCGGCCTACGACTATCCGGTGGACGTGGAATTTACCGCCAACTTCCTCAGCGAAAACCAATATAAGATTAACCTGCTTCAGTGCCGGCCATTCCAGTACAAGGGCGGCGCGGTTGTTCCCGAACCACCGGAACATGTCGCAGACAGGGACCTGGTACTTAAGGCTCGCGGCGCTGTCATAGGTCGTAGCAGGCATAGCGATGTTGATCGGATGATTTACGTCGTTCCGTCCGCCTATGGTCTGTTACCCCTGAGCCAGAGGTATCATGTCGCCCGCCTTCTGGGGCGGATCACGCATATCGCCAGGGACGACCCAAACGGACCTGGAACCATAATGCTGCTCGGTCCGGGGCGTTGGGGTACGAGTTCGCCGGAACTCGGTATCCCGATAAACTTCTCCGACATCAGTTCCGTGTCCATTCTCTGCGAAATAGTGGCCATGCGTGAGGGACTGGTGCCGGAAGTATCGCTGGGGACGCACCTGTTCGGCGAGATGGTCGAGATGGACATGCTGTATATGGCGCTGTTCCCGTCGAAGGAAGGCAACCTGATAAACGAGGAGTTTTTTACCGGCGCCCCAAGCCGCCTGGCGGACTTACTCGGCGACGAAGCGGATAAATGGAACGAGGTCATCCGCGTCATCGACACTTGCGACCTTGGCGACGGCGTAACCGTCAAACTCAATGCCAACACGATGGAGCAGAAAACCGTCTGCTACCTCGAACGAGAGTGAAATTCCTTATCGCTGAAGTAGCCAGCAGTTGATGGAATCGGCAACCACTCTGCCGGATGCGATGGCGCGGACGACGAGGGACGCGCCGGCTACCGAATCACCGGCTGCGAAAATGCCCGGCTCGGAACTCTGGGCGTCCGCATCGACGACTATATTACCGGCTTTATCCAGGTTGAGGCGCAACTTTTCGACCAGGCCGCTGTGCATCACGTGGGTAAAGCCCATCGCCAGCAGGACCAGGTCGGCCTTCATACTGAATTCGCTACCGGGGATTTCCTTCATCTTCCAGCCGTCGTCGGTCATGGCCCACTCGACCTGGCAACAGTTTATCCGGCTGACGCGCACCCCTACGCCCGTGAAGGATTTTGTCAGGACGCCCCACCGGCGTGTGCATCCTTCCTCGTGCGAACTGGAAGTCCGCAGGATATCAGGCCACGTCGGCCAGGGGGTTTGCGGGTTGGTTTTTTCCGGCGGTTTGGGGAGAATTTCCAACTGGTGAATCTCTCTTGCGCCCTGTCGTCTTGCTGTTCCTACACAGTCGCTTCCGGTGTCTCCGCCGCCGATTACAACAACGACTTTGCCGGCTGCGTCTATTCGGCTCTCGTCGTCGAGGTTTTCGCCGGCGTTAAGACGATTCTGCTGAGTGAGATAATCCATCGCAAAGCAGATGTTGTCCAGACCACGTCCGGGAACGGGCAGGTTCCTAGGCTGACTTGCACCCATCGCCAGGCAGATGGCATCGAACCGGCCCCGCAGATACTTCAGCGAGATGTCCTCGCCGACGCTCACGTTGGTCTGGAAGTCCACGCCTTCAGCCCGCATCTGCTCAAGTCGCCGATCAATAACCCATTTTTCCAGTTTGAAGTCGGGAATACCGTATCGCAGCAGCCCGCCGACGGAACAGTCCTTTTCAAAAACTACTACGTCGTGGCCGAAGCGGCTTATCTGTTGAGCGACGGTCAGACCCGCCGGGCCTGATCCGACTATCGCCACCCGCCTGCCGGTTTTGTTTTTCGCGGGTTGGGGCTTGATAAAGCCGGCCTCGAAGCCTCGCTCGGCAATCTCCAGTTCGATCTGCTTTATAAGCACTGGCTCGGTATCGATGTTGAGTGTGCAGGCGGCCTCGCACAGGGCGGGACAGACCAGACCTGTAATCTCCGGGAAATTATTTGTGGAGTGAAGGTTGTCGCACGCCTGTGCCCACCGCCCGCGATATACAAAATCGTTGAACTCCGGGATGCGATTGAATAGCGGGCATCCGATTCCATGACAAAAGGGTATTCCGCAATCCATGCACCTTGCCGACTGGCGATGCAGAACTTCTTCGGTAAGCGACAGCGTTATCCGTCGATAGTCCTTGACCCTCTCGCCCACCTCCCGGCTGGCGACCTGCTCGCGCGGATACTCCAGAAATCCCGTCGGTTTACCCATTTAAAAAACCTCTTCCGTTGCAGGGGTGGTGTCTGTGAGTCTCTCTTCGCGGTCCCGCAACCGCTGCATCGCCCGCCGATAGTCAATCGGAACGACCTTTACGAACGTCCCTATCACGTCGCGCCACCTGTCGAGTATTTCCTTCGCCCGTCGGCTGTTGGTCCATTCATAATGGCGAGTAATAAGGTCTCGCAGCCGCGTTACGTCCTCGTCCTTCCAGACCGGTTCAACATCTACCATATCCAGGTTACAGAGTGTGTCGAAGAGTTGGTGCTTATCGAGGACGTATGCGATTCCGCCGCTCATACCGGCTGCGAAGTTCCGTCCGGTTTGCCCGATTACCACGACCGTCCCGCCGGTCATGTATTCACAACCGTGATCGCCGATTCCCTCGACCACAGCCGTTACGCCGCTGTTACGGACGGCGAAACGCTCGCCCGCCAGTCCGTTAACGAACACCTCGCCGGACGTCGCGCCGTAGAGCAGGGCGTTTCCGGCGATTATATTTTCATGCGCCTCCAGCGGCGCTTCGGGCGGGGTCTGCACGACGATCCGCCCGCCGGAAAGACCCTTGCCAAGATAGTCGTTACTGTCGCCGATCAGCCGGAGCGTTACCCCCAGCGCAAGAAACGCCCCGAAACTCTGCCCGGCTGAACCTCGCAGCGTGATGTCGATAGTTCCATCCGGCAGGTCGGCAGAGCCGCGGGCACGGACAATCCGATTGCTCAGAATCGTCCCGACCGTCCGATGCACATTGCGGATGGGCATTTCGACAGCGACCTTTTCACCGCTTTCGATGCCTTGGGCAACCTGTTCGAGAATCCGCCAATCCAGATGATCTTTAAGCAGGTCGTTCTGACTGTGAACGTGGCGGATGTCGCGTCCGTCGGAGGCATCCGGCTGAGCGAAAATGGCCGAAAAGTCCAGCCCCCTTCCCTTCCAGTGATCGACGGCCTTGCCACTGCAAAGCCTGTTCACCCGCCCGATCATCTCTTCAAATTTCCTGAAGCCCAACTCGGCCATAATCTGCCGGACCTCCTGAGCTACGAAGAGCATGAACCTTTGAAGATGTTCAGGCTTACCGGCGAACCGCTTGCGTAACTCCGGGTTCTGCGTACAGATACCGACCGAGCATGTTCCAAGGTGGCATTTACGTAACAGGCAGCATCCGAGGCTTACCAGGGCGGTGGTTCCGAAACCGAACTGTTCCGCCCCCAGCAGCGCGCCGATTACCACGTCGCGCCCGGTCTTGAGTTGTCCGTCCACCTGCACGCGGATACGCCCTCGCAAACCATTGAGCACCAACGTCTGCTGTGTCTCGGCCAGACCCAGTTCCCACGGGATGCCTGTGTGCTTGATGGACGAAAGCGGGCTTGCCCCGGTTCCACCGTCATAGCCTGATATCAACACTTCGTCGGCGCCGGCCTTGGCCACGCCGGCTGCAATAGTCCCGACGCCGACCTCGGAGACCAGTTTTACGGAGACCTTCACGCCCGGATTGCTGCATTTGAGGTCGTAAATTAACTGCGCAAGGTCCTCGATGGAGTAGATGTCGTGGTGAGGCGGCGGCGAAATGAGCGTAACGCCCGGCGTAGAGTGGCGCATGTGCGCGATTTCGTCGGTAACTTTGTGGCCCGGCAGTTGTCCGCCTTCGCCCGGTTTGGCGCCCTGGGCCATCTTTATCTGAATCATCTTCGCGTGAGCGAGGTATTCTATCGTTACGCCGAATCGGCCGCTGGCGACCTGCTTGATTGCGCTGTTGAGCGAATCGCCGTTACCATGACCGTATCGGGCAGGGTCTTCGCCGCCTTCACCGGTGTTGCTCATCGCGCCAAGGCGATTCATGGCAAGGGCAACTGTTTCGTGGGCTTCCTTGCTGATCGATCCGTGCGACATCGCACCCGTACAGAAGCGTTTGACGATTTCTTCAGCCGGTTCGACTTCCTCCAAATTCACAGGCTGGACGCCCGTGCTACGGGTCATTTCAAACAACCCTCGGAGTGTGCAGTATTGCTCCGATTGATCGTTAATCAGTTTTGCGTACTTTGCGTAGGTTTCGGCGTCGTCGGCCCTGACGGCGTGCTGGAGGAAGGCGACGGTCTGTGGGTTCCACAGGTGCGTTTCGCCGTCGCGACGGTATTGATATTCGCCGCCGAATTCAATCTCAGGCTCGCCGGGAGCCAGGTCGGTATAAGCACGCTGGTGGCGTCGAAGCGTTTCACGGGCAATCGCCTCCAGGTCAGCCCCGGAAATCCGTGACGAGGTGCCCGTAAAGTACTCGTCCACAAGTTCGCCGTCCAGCCCGACGGCCTCGAACAACTGGGCAGCGTGATAACTCCGCAGCGTCGATATGCCCATTTTGGACATTGTTTTGAGGATGCCCTTTTTAATCGCGGCGATGTAATTATCTATAATCTGATCGGGTTCGATGTCGTTGGAAATATCGCCGTTGCGATGGAGGTCGCTGAGCGTTTCGAAGGCCAGGTACGGGTTCACGGCGTTTGCGCCGTATCCGCACAGGCAACAGAAGTGCATCACTTCGCGGGCTTCGCCGGTTTCGATGACCAGTCCGGCCTCATTGCGGAGTTTGCATTTTATCAGTCCGTGGTGCGCCGCCGACGTCGCCAGCAGGCTCGGAATGGCCGCCCGCATCTCGTTGAAATTGCGGTCGGAGATGATAATGAGCGATGCGCCGTCGGCAATGGCTTCGGCGCAGGCATCGACCATTTTGTCCAGGCCTCGCCGCATCGCGGCGGCGGAATCATCGTTATCGACGTCAAAGAGGGCGTCCACGACGGCCACCTTGAAGTCGTCTCGATTGGCCGTGCGAAGACGAACCACGTCCTCATTGGTCAGAATCGGATGGGGCAGTTTCAACTGCCGACAGTGCTCCGGCGTCTCGTCCAGTATATTGCGCTTCTTCCCGGTGAAACTCATCAGTGACATTACAAGACCTTCGCGCAGTGGGTCGATCGGCGGGTTGGTTACTTGCGCGAACATCTGCTTGAAATAATCGAACAGCAGTCTCGGACGATCCGACAGCACCGCCAGGGGTGTGTCGGTACCCATCGAACCGATAGGTTCCTGCGCATTGAGGGCCATCGGGATGAGGATCATCCGCTGGTCCTCACGGGTATATCCGAACACACGCATCCGCTTTCGCAGAGTTTTCGGATCGGGCTTTTTGCTCTCGGCGGATGCGAACAGTCCGCGAAGTTCGATGTGGTTTTGCGTCAGCCAGCGGCGGTACGGCTTTCCTCGTGCGATCCGTCCCTTAATCTCATTGTCGAGTATGATTCGCCCGCCTTCGGTATCGGCCAGGAACATCCGTCCCGGCTGGAGCCGCCCTTTGGAGCGGATTTTTTCCGGCGGAAAATCGACGACTCCGGCCTCGCTGGCCAGCACCATAAGCCCGTCGGTTGTTACGACGTACCTTGCCGGTCGAAGCCCGTTGCGGTCAAGCGTACCGCCGATTAATTTCCCGTCGGTGAACAGCATCGCCGCTGGTCCGTCCCATGGTTCCATCACGGCGGCGTGGTACTCATAAAACGCCCGTTTATCGGTGCTGATGTGATAACTAGGCCCGAAGGCTTCGGGGATCATCATCATAATCGCGTGCGGAAGGGACCTACCGGCCCGGACAAGTAGTTCCAGAGCGTTGTCAAACTGTGCGCTGTCGCTGCCGCCGGGAATGAGGATCGGCAACAGGTCGTCCAGACCCGCCTGCCCGGCGCCGGCGGGCGAATCCTCGTCGAATTTCCTGCACTCCAGCAGGTGCTCGCGGGCCTTCATGCGATTGGCGTTTCCGCTGATGGTGTTTATCTCGCCGTTGTGGGCCACCATTCGAAATGGCTGGGCCAGACGCCAGTTGGGAAACGTGTTTGTGCTGTAGCGCTGGTGAACCATCGCCAGGCACGAGACAACCCGCGCATCCGATAAATCCGGGTAGTATCCGAACAGTTGTGGCGCAAGGAACATGCCCTTGTAGCAAATCGTGCGGCAGGACATGGAAACTATGTAGAAATCGGCCGCATGGTCGCCGAATTTTTCGGATAACAGACGTTCGGCCCGTTTGCGAGCCAGATAGAGAGTGCGTTCGAGCGATTCAGCGGGCCGTCCGTTTCCGTCGATGAACATTTGCCTGACAGACGGTTCCGATGCACGGGCCAGATCGCCCAGACAAGTCGCTTCGCCCGGTACGTCGCGCCAGCCCAGCACCTCCAGTCCGTAATAGGCAACAGCCTGTTCGAGTAGTTCCTCGCACTTGCGTCTGAGGTCCGGGTCTTTGGGTTCGAAAACCATTGCCACACCGTAACGCCCCCGTTCCGGCAGGGTGATGCCGTCTCTGTCGGCCTCTTCTGCGAAGAACTCGTGGGGAATCTGAAACAGGATACCGGCCCCGTCGCCGGTGGTTTCGTCGCTTCCGGACGCGCCTCGATGTTGAAGGTTCAATACAATCTGGTTGCCCAGTTCAAGGATACGATGGCTGCGGCTGCCGTCGATGTTCACAACCGCACCGATACCGCAGGCGTCGTGCTCACGCCGAGCCTCATACAGGAACCGGTTTGTCTGTGATTCTGATGCCACGTTCTTTTCCTGCGATTATCTCGTTGTGCCGCGTTTTTGCTGCTGCCCGTGATAGCGGGCGCGCACATCAACATGTTAACTATCGTTTTTATGAGCCTGGCAGATAAGCAACATTAACCCGACGCTACCTTCCTCGGCAATATGTTTTATGGTTTATCCCGAGGTGGTGGACCTTGTAGCGCAGAATTCTGGAAGTGCATCGCAGATCGCGAGCGGCCTGGGCTACGTTTCCGCCGGAGCGTTTCAACGCGTCAACAATAATATCCCGCTCGAAAAGGTCCACGCGGTCCTGAAGCGTCCCTTCGCCGACAGTACCGGATGCGTCGGACGTCTGAAGCGTGGGCGGGAGGTGATGTCCGTGAATCACGCCGTCGGTACTCAACAGGACGGCCCGCTCGATACAATTTTCCAACTCGCGGACGTTGCCGGGCCAATGGTACGCGACCATCATATTTATCGCCGGCGTGCTTATCCGCCGAACGCCCTTGGACATTGTCTTCGAGTATTTCTCGACGAAGTGGTCTGCCAGCAGGAGTATGTCGTCCTTACGATCCCGCAGGGGTGGCAGGGAAATCGGGAACACGTTGATGCGATAGTACAGGTCCTGGCGGAAAATCGCACTCTCCACCGCCTGCTCAAGGTTACGATTGGTTGCGGTGATTATCCGCACATTGACCCTTTGGGTGTGATTGCTCCCGACACGCTCAAACTCACGCTCCTGAAGCACGCGAAGCAACTTGACTTGTGTAGCGGCTGAAAAATCCCCGATCTCGTCCAGGAATAACGTACCCCCGTCAGCCTGTTCGAGCCTGCCCTTTCGCGTCTGAATGGCCCCGGTAAATGCTCCTTTCTCGTGCCCGAACAGTTCACTTTCCAGCAGGTTCTCGCTGAGTGCTGCACAGTTGACCTTGACAAACGACCCTTTCGCGCGTGGGCTTGCATAGTGGATAGCATGGGCCACCAGCTCCTTCCCGGTTCCTGACGCACCCCGGATCAGCACGGTTGTGTCGGATGAGGCGACCTGGTGAATCGCCATGTACACTTCGCGCATCGCACTGGAATTGCCGATGATATTTTCGGGGCAAAAGCGATCTTCCAGCTCGCCTCGCAAGCGGATATTTTCTTCCTCCAGAGCTCGCCGTTCAGCTGCCAGTTCCCGGTGCTTATGGACATCGCCGGCGATCATGCTGGTTACTATGCTCAGTACGCGAACATCTTCATCCAGCGACGCTGACTCGTTAAAAATTCGGTCGGCCGAGAGCGTCCCCATGACTTCGTCTCCGATAGCGATGGGTACACAAATGAAGCTGATTTCGTCCCCGGAAGCGTCCCGTTGCTTGTGGAGACGGTCAAGGAATAACGGTTCCTGGGATATCCGGGGAACAATGGCGGGTTTGCCGGTTTGTACGACCCTTCCGGCAATGCCTTCGCCCATCTTGTAGCGGACGGCCTGACGCTTCCGTTCGGGAAGGTCGTGACCGACCTCGATCACCAATTCATCGCCGCCGGCCGACAGAAGCATGAGCGTTCCGTGGGTCATGCCGAGTTGGTCGTGTAAAACATCCAAAATCTCCACCAACACCTGTTTCTGTAGCGACCCGGCGGCCAGGACCCCGCTGATGGCGTGGAGCGTTTCGAGTTCGCGGACATGCCGCTCGGCGACATCTGTACCGGCTGGACTATCGACGCTGCTTTCAGTCATAATGCCAGGCCCTTTCCAATAATGTACTTCGGAACAATCATAGTTACTTATTTGTAATAAATCCAGAATAATATGACAAGAAAGTGATTTTTGTACCAAGCGGTTGTTGGTCAAGGCAACCCGTAAAACCTTACCGTAACAGGACTTAATCCTGTTTGTCCACTTTGGCACATTACTTGCCCTATTCTTACACCGACATCAGTGCAGTCTGGTCGATGAGACAAACGGACTCGCTCAGTCCCTAAGGAGACTTGAACGTGAAAGCAAGAAACCTATTGATCGCCATTCTGTTCCTTGGCGTGTTGTCCGCGCCGGTTTTGGCGGACGAAGCCGCCGTGGTCCCACCGGACGACACCGGCGAGACAATCACATTCAACGTGAACGTCGTCTGGACGTGCATCGCAGCGTTCCTCGTATTCTTCATGCAGCCCGGATTCGCCATGGTCGAGACGGGTTTCACTCGTGCCAAGAACGCCGTCAATATCCTTATGAAGAACCTGATGGATTTTTCCGTCGGAACTGTCGCGTTCTTCGTAATCGGATTTGGGCTGATGTTCGGCCTGAAGTCCGGTAGTGGAACCATCGGCACGTCGATGTTTGCCCTGGGTGAGACAACAGGCGATAGTTGGAACTACACGTTCCTGCTCTTCCAGACGGTATTCGCCGCGACAGCCGCTACGATTGTCTCCGGCGCAATGGCCGAGCGGACGAAGTTTGTCGGCTATCTGGTTTACAGTTTCTTCATCACTCTGTTGATTTATCCGGTCTTCGGCGGCTGGGTATGGGGAAGTCTGCTGCTCGGTGACGGCGCTGCCGGATGGCTTGAGAAGGTCGGTCCGGGCTTCTGTGATTTCGCCGGCTCGACGGTTGTGCATTCCGTCGGCGGGTGGATGGCCCTGGCCGGTGCGATTGTCCTGGGTCCGCGTATCGGCAAGTACGGTCCGGGCGGAAAAGCCAAGGCCATTATGGGCCACAACATTCCACTGGCTGCCCTGGGCGTGTTTATCCTGTGGTTCGGCTGGTTCGGTTTCAATGCCGGAAGCACCCTCATCGGCGACGGTTCAATCGGGCGAATCGCCGTAACCACGAACATCTCCGCTGCCGCCGGCGCTATCGCCGCGATGTTCACCGCATGGATCATCTTCAAGAAACCCGACGCATCAATGACGCTCAACGGCGCACTGGCCGGACTGGTCGGTGTAACCGCCGGCTGTGCGACCGTTACCCCATTCGGGGCTTTCCTGATCGGGGGCGTCGCAGGCGTGCTGGTCGTTCTGGGCGTGATCTTCATCGACCGTGTGCTGAAAGTTGACGACCCGGTCGGGGCCGTCAGTGTTCACGGCCTGTGCGGCGCGTGGGGGACGCTCGCCTGCGGGCTGTTCAACGCCGAAAAGGCGCTGGGGCTTGGTGAGGCCAATGGCGGGTTTTTCTACGGCGGCGGTGTCAGCCAACTCGGTGTGCAGGCGCTCGGTGTGGGCGTGGCGTTCGCATGGGCATTCGGGCTTGGCCTGGTGCTGTTCCTTGCCATCAAGAAGACCATTGGCCTGCGGGTCAGCAAGGAAGAAGAACTGCGAGGCCTCGATGTCGGCGAACACGGTATGGAGGCCTACAGTGGTTTCCAGATATTCAGCAATCAGTAATCCCGTAATGGGTCAACAGGAGTAACCACTATGAAGTTGATTATCGCATACATCCAGCCTGAGAAGATCAACGACGTGAAGCAGGCCCTTTATGCCGCCGAGGTGTGCAAAATGTCCGTTACCAACGCCCTCGGATGCGGTCAGCAGAAGGGATACCACGAAACCTACCGAGGCGTTGATATCGAAGTGAATTTGCTGAAGAAAATGCGCCTGGAGATCACAGTTAACGATGAATTCGTCCAGCCGACTATCGACGCCATCATCAAGGGCGCGCGTACAGGCAACATAGGCGACGGAAAGATTTTCGTACTCCCGCTGGAACGATGTATACGGATACGCACCGGCGAAGAAGGACAAGACGCCATCGGCTGATTAAGACAATATGCAGAACTCCGTCGGAACGCCATACAGGAAAGGAAACACACAATGAAGAGATCGCATGGAAGCGCCGCAGGCCTGATTGTCGGTTTGTTGTTGGTTGGATTCGCCATGTCGCCCGTACAAGCCCAGGAGCCGGCGACCGAATCTGCCTCCTGGGAACCGTTGCCGATAACCTTCAGCATCGACTATACACTTGTCAGCGACTATGTCTGGCGTGGCCAGAACCTCAGCGAATATGCCGGTGAAGGCAGGGAGAAACCCAATCATCAGATGACGGTCGGTGCGTCATACGATACCGGAAATTTCGGTACGTTTTCAGGATCAATCTGGTTTGAGTGGTTCGGCGGACAGAAATCGATGGACCCGTCCAGCGACGGACATCTCCAGGAGGTCGATTACACGCTGAGCTGGAGCTACGACGTCGAGGCCATTGCCACGACCGTCGAGTTAGGCTGGATCGGGTATCAGTTCCCCCAGGCCTCCGGCGACGGGAGGTTCACGCACGAATGGTATATCTCGCTGGGTTTTGACGACAGCGGCCTTTTCGGGACGAAAGAGTCCGTCCTGAACCCGTACGTCGCCTACTATATGGACGTTGATGATCTCCACGGCAGTTGGATAGAGTGGGGCATCAGCCACGATTTCGCACTCGCCGATTGCGGATTCAAGGACACGCCGATCCTGAAGGACATGACGCTTACGCCATCGTTCGTCATGGGTATCGATCACGGCCAGCTCAGCGAATCGACCAAACTGGCGAATCTGCAGTATGGTCTGGATATTTCCTACGATATGAGTTCGGCCCTCGGCATCCCCGATAAATACGGTAACTTAACGCTAACGGGCTTCCTTCGATTCAGCGATGCTGTGTATGATGAGGCGCTCAACGACGAGTTCTGGGGCGGTGTTACCATCGGCTACACCCGGTAATGGCGACTCATAACACCGGGAAATTAAGAAACGAAAATTTTCACAAACCAGAAGAAAAAAAGGAAAAACAGGAATGACACCCAAAGAGTTCTTTGAATTCGCCAAAAAGCACGACGCCAAAATGGTGGACCTCAAGTTCACCGACCTGCTGGGAGCGTGGCAGCATTGCTCGTTTCCGACTGGTACATGGGATGAAGAGACGTTCACGAATGGCGTAGGTTTCGATGGTTCGTCAATCCGTGGCTGGCAGGGAATCCATGTCTCGGACATGCTGGCCGTACCGGAAGCCGACACTGCACGCATCGATCCATTCTTCGCAAAGCCGACCGTCAGCGTAATTGCCAACATTGTCGATCCGATTACCGGGAAGGAGTACTCGCGGGACCCTCGCCACGTAGCCCGCAAGGGGGCCGAATACCTCAAGGAAACCGGTATAGCCGACACTTGCTACATCGGCCCGGAGCCTGAATTCTTCATTTTCGACGAGGTGCGATACGAGCAGAACCAGCACACCGGATATTACAAGATCGACTCGGCCGAAGGCGCGTGGAACACTGCCCGATTCGAAGAACCTAACCTCGGATACAAACCCAGTTACAAGGGCGGATACTTCCCGGTCAGTCCGACCGACACCTACCACGACCTTCGCGGCGAGATGAGCGACGAAATGGAGAAGATCGGCATCGTCGTCGAAGCGCATCACCACGAAGTGGGCACGGCGGGACAGTCCGAAATTGATATGCAGTTCTCACCGCTTGTCGATATGGCCGACCAGTTCATGTGGTTCAAGTACATCGTAAAGAACGTCGCCAAGCGCCACGGCAAGACGGTAACGTTTATGCCCAAGCCGATCTTTGAGGATAACGGCAGCGGCATGCACACGCACTTATCGCTGTGGAAAGACGGCCAGCCGCTGTTCGCCGGTGAAGGCTATGCGGGTTTAAGTGAACTGGCGCTGCATTGCATCGGCGGCGTCCTGGCCCACGCGCCTGCGCTGCTGGCGTTTGCAGCCCCGACGACCAACAGTTATCGCCGCCTGGTGCCTGGCTTTGAAGCGCCAGTCAATCTTGTGATGTCGGCGAGAAACCGTTCGGCGGGTATCCGCATTCCCATGTACTCGCAAAATCCAAAGGCTAAACGAATGGAGTTCCGCTGCCCCGATCCGACCGCCAACGGGTATCTGGCGTGGACGGCAATGCTGATGGCCGCTATCGACGGCGCTAAAAACAAGATCGATCCGGGCAAACCGCTCGACGTGGATATCTACGAGATGAAAGCCGACGAACTGGCGAAGCATCGCCACACTCCCAAATCGCTGGAAGAAGCCATTGACGCGCTCGAAGCCGATCACAAGTTCCTCACCGAAGGCGGCGTCTTCACAGACGATCTGGTTCAAGGCTGGATTACGTGGAAAAGAGAGGAGGAACTCCAGGAGATGGCACTGCGGCCACATCCGCACGAGTTCCATATGTATTACGACAGTTGACCGAAATCATTCAACCGTAACTGACTTTGCGAGGTTTCGGGGCTTATCGACGTTGCAGCCACGGGCGACGGCTGCGTGATATGCGAGCAGTTGCAGCGGTACGACGGTAAGCAGAGGCTGGAGCGCCGGGGGGCAATCGGGGATGTAGAAAACGTGCTCGGCGTATTGAGCGATGCGGTCGTCGCCTTCGGTGGCGACGGCGATGACCATCCCGCCACGGGCGCGAACCTCCTCGATGTTTCCGATAATCTTGTCATAAGTCCCGCATCGAGGGGCTACGACAACTACGGGCATCCCTTCGGTTATCAGTGCGATAGGCCCGTGCTTCATCTCTGCGGCGGGTAGTCCCTCGGCGTGAATATAACTGATTTCCTTGAGTTTCAGCGCGCCTTCCAGCGCGACGGGATAATTGTATCCACGTCCGAGGAACAGCCAGTTATCGCGATCAACGCAGGCTTCGACAGCCTGTTTTATCGCGTCCGACTGGGCGAGAACCGTCTCGATCTTGTCGGGAATGGCTTCGAGTTCTTCCATATATTGCTTCAGCGTCGATTCGGACATAAATCGCCGTCGGCCCAGGTACAGGCTAATCAGCGTCAGGACGGTCAGTTGCGCGGTGAATGCCTTGGTGGAGGCTACGCCGATTTCAGGTCCGGCGTGGAGATAGACCCCCGCGTCGGTCTCGCGTGCGATGGTCGAGCCTACGGAATTGACCACGCCGAGCGTCATCGCGCCTTTGTGCTCGGCCTCTCGCAAGGCGGCCAGCGTGTCGGCTGTCTCGCCGGACTGGCTGACGGCGATGACTACCGTTCGGTCCTCGATTATCGGGTTGCGGTAGCGGAACTCGCTGGCGTATTCGACCTCCGCCGGTATCCGCGCCAGGTCTTCGAAGAGGTATTCCCCGATAAGCCCGGCATGCCACGCCGTTCCGCAGGCAGTCAGAATAATTCGCTTTGTCTTGACCAATTCGCGCGCAAGGTGCTCGATTCCGCCCAATTGGATGCGTCCTTCGCGCATGTTCAATCGGCCTCGACAACTGTTCCGAAGGGATTCGGGCTGCTCGAATATCTCCTTGAGCATGAAATGCTCGAACTCGCCCAGTGCGATCTGCTCCAGCGACCACTCTATCTGCTGGACCTGCTTGGAGACCGGCACATTGTCGATGGTCAGCGTTCGCAGCCCGACTTCGTCTATCACGACCATTTCGTTGTCGTTCAGATAGATGACGTTGACTGTGTGCTCGACGATGGCTGAGGCGTCTGATGCGACGATGTACTCGTCTGCTCCGACGCCGACTATCAGGGGCGAACCTTTCCGAGCCGCTACGATCATTCCCGGCTCGTCGGCACAGACCACCGCCAGACCATAGGTTCCCGCCACCTCGTTCAGCGCCTGCTGAACGGCACGGGGCAAGTCGCCGCCGTTGTCGTCGTTGCGGTAGAACTCGCTTATCAGGTGGGCAAGGACTTCCGAATCCGTCTCGGACCTGAAAGCGTGGCCTTTTTCTTCGAGCACCTGCTTGAGAGCGGCATAATTTTCGATGATACCATTGTGGACGATGGCGATTCTTCCGGTGCAGTCGGTGTGCGGGTGCGAGTTTTCCTCGGTTGGCGCGCCGTGCGTAGCCCATCGGGTATGGGCGATCCCGACCATGCCGGCGGCAAGTTCTGGCTGGTCATTGAGACGATCTTCCAGGCCTGCGATTCGACCAGCCGACTTGCATAGGTGCAGATGGCCGTCGCGGATGATGGCAACACCGGCAGAATCGTATCCGCGATATTCGAGTCTCTTGAGCCCCTCAATCAGAACCGGTTTCGCGCTCTTGCGTCCGACGTATCCTACTATTCCACACATGGTATGTATCCTATCGACCAGTGAGGGACGGGGGTTGAAATGTATCGGTCAGGGAATGGAGATATCCGCTCGTTCCCACTCGCGGCTAGTACCCTGTCCCACGTATTTTACGTGGAAACTCATTGGGTTCGGCACGAAACGCTGATATAATCTGCAAATTCGCGGCAGGTTGTTTGGATACGTAAGAGGAATACAAATGCCCCAGGTAAAACCCTGTAAACTGGCCCTTGAAGACGGCTTTGTATTGACCGGCGCGTCTTTCGGCCACATCGGAACCGCCGCCGGCGAGGTGGTCTTTAACACTTCCATGTCCGGATACCAGGAGGTGCTTACCGACCCATCTTACGCCGGGCAGATAGTAACGATGACCTATCCGTTGATCGGCAACTATGGCGTGAACAGCGAGGACATCGAATCGTACAGCCGGAAGGTCCACCTTCGCGGGTTTGTCATCAGGGAACTTTCGCCGGTCGTGAGCAACTTCCGCTCCGAGCAGTCGCTGGCGGAATATCTCGCATCTGCCGGGGTCATGGGCATTACCGGCGTTGATACGCGCGCCCTGACGCGGCACATCCGTACCGCCGGGGCGATGAACGGGGTAGTGAGTACGGAGATTCTCGACGACGTGGAGCTGGTCCGGCAAGCAGCGGCGATTCCGTCCATGATCGGGCAGGACCTGGTCAGGCTTGTTACACCCTCGGACGCCTACGAGTGGGTTGAGGGATACAACAGCGGGTTCTCGCAGGCCTCGCGCAGATGCGGCGGCAAGACCTACAATGTGGTGGCTATCGACTGCGGGGCAAAGATGAACATCTTTCGCAACCTGGTCGAGTGCGGATGCAACGTTACAGCCGTGCCGGCCTCGGCCCGCTCCGATGAAATCCTCGAACGCAAACCCGACGGTGTATTCGTCTCGAACGGCCCCGGCGACCCGGAGGCTGTGACGTACACCGTCGAGACGCTGGGTGGGCTGATCGGTAAAGTCCCGATTTTCGGCATCTGCCTGGGCCATCAGATGCTCGCCCTTGCCCTGGGCGCAAAGACGTACAAGCTGAAGTTCGGACATCGCGGTGCGAATCAGCCGGTGCGAAACCAAGCCACCGGAAAAGTCGAGATTACCTCTCAGAACCACGGCTTCGCGGTGGACGCCGAATCCCTGCAGCCTACGGGCGCGATAATTTCACACGTCAATCTCAACGACAATACCGTCGAGGGTTTTTCACATTCGGACAAATGCCTTTTCAGCGTCCAGTATCACCCCGAAGCCTCACCCGGCCCGCACGACGCGACGTATCTGTTTGATTGTTTCCGCGACATGATGGAAACCGGCATCGCCCCCACAGCCGAGCAGATGCACGCCGCACAGCAGCGACTGGCCGGGGCGGTTAAACGCGGCTGCAAACTCAACGGCCACGGCATCCGCTAACCCTTCCGTAAATAATCCTGGAGCGGGCGGACTGTCCATGTGTCGGTGGATTTTGATCCGTCCGGAGTGCCGGCTGCACGGAGGGCTGCGATGGCTTCAGCAGCGGCGCGGGCAGCTGTCATTGTGGTAATCAGCGGAACCCTGCGTAGTGTCGCTATCGCCCTGATCTTGCCCTCGTCGGTCGTTGGGCCATGACTGGTGGGCGTGTTGATCAACAGGTCCACCTCGCCATTGACGATCAGGTCGGCGACGTTCGGTCGGCCTTCCTTGAGTTTTTGCAGCTTTCGGACACGCACGCCAGCCAACCTCAGCGTATCGCAGGTCCCGCCAGTCGCCAGAAGCTCGAAGCCCATCGCCGCCAACTGCTGGGCAAGAGAAACGACGGCGGGTTTGTCGGCGTCGCAGACCGACAGGAAGATCGTCCCCGATACGGGCAGGGCTACGCCGGCGGCAATCTGCGACTTGGCAAATGAAAATCCGAAACTCATGTCCACGCCCATCACCTCGCCCGTGCTGCGCATCTCCGGGCCTAGTATCACGTCCACGCCGGGGAATTTGGTGAACGGAAAGACGCTTTCCTTGACGGAGGTATGTGCGGGGCGCGGCGGTGCGGTTACACCGAGTTCGTCGAGCGACATACCGGCCATTACCTTCGCAGCCAGCTTCGCCCAGGGCACGCCGGTCGCCTTGGAGACGAACGGAACGGTACGCGAGGCACGCGGGTTGACCTCGATAATGTAGACCTGCGAATCTTTGACGGCAAACTGGATGTTCATCAGCCCGCGCACAGCCAGCCGACGGGCCAGCAGCTTCGCCTGGCGCTCGATTTCCTCGATTACCGTCGGTGTCAACGAATACGGCGGCAGCGCGCAGGCTGAATCGCCGCTGTGGATGCCGGCCTGCTCGATGTGCTCCATCACGCCGCAGACGACCGCGCGCGGCGCCTCGTCGGTCTTTCCGTCCGGCTTGGTCCCGAAGTCCGCAATGCAGTCCACGTCCACTTCGATGGCGCTGTCGAGGAACTTGTCTATCAGTATCGGATGGTCGCGCCCGACGGTGGAGGCGTTGACAGCCTTGCTCATGTAAACGTCGATCTGCTCCTGATCGGAGACGATTTCCATCGCTCTGCCGCCCAGGACGTAGCTCGGTCGCACGAGCACCGGATAGCCGATACTCTCGGCAATTTCGCGGGCCTGTGCGACCGTGAAGGCTGTACCGCTCGTCGGCGACTTGAGTTCCAGTTCGTCCAGGATTTGCGAGAACTGCTTGCGGTCCTCAGCCAGGTCGATAGATTCCGGGCTGGTTCCGATGATTGGTACACCGGCTTCTTCCAGCTCGCGCGCCAGGTTCAGGGGCGTCTGACCGCCGAAGTGCACGATTACCCCGTGGAGCAGCCCGCCGGACTCGCCAAGCGGTTTTTCGCCGTTGAGCTTCTCGCAGATATTCAGGACGTCCTCGAGCGTCAGCGGCTCGAAGAACAGCATGTCGGACGTGTCGTAGTCGGTCGAGACGGTCTCGGGGTTGGAGTTCACCATTACCGCTTCGTATCCGAGTTCTTTGGCGGCAAAGGCGGCGTGAACGCAGCAGTAATCGAATTCTATGCCCTGCCCGATCCGGTTCGGCCCGCCGCCGAGAATAACGATTTTCTTTTTATCGCTGATGCGAACCTCGTCATCGACGAATGATTTTGGATTTTGAATTTCGGATTTCGGATTTCCAGAATCTCCTACTGAGATTCGGGCGATTGGCGTTTCGTATGTTGAGTAATAGTATGGCGTATAGGCTTCGAACTCGGCGGCACACGTATCGACAAGCTTGTAGACGGGGGTGATACCGAGCTCAGTACGATATGCACGGATACGCTCGGGCGTGGCATTCCATATTGTCGCCAGTTGAATGTCGGAATATCCCCATTGCTTTGCCTGGCGTAGCAGTTGCTCGGAGACTTTTTTAAGCGACCCAGCCTCCTCCAACCGAGCCTCGAAATCCACCAGTTGCCTTATCTGCGCGAGAAACCAGCGGTCGATGTTCGTCATCTCGAAAACCTGATCGACCGACCAGCCCATCTTGAAGGCGTAACGCACGTAATACATCCGCCCCTGGCAGGGGATGCTCAGCTTCCGTCGCAGCTTGGCTTCTTCAATCGGCCATTCGACGTCCAGTTCCACCGCTGCCCCTCGGATCTCGGACCTTGGACCTCGAAGATTTCTTGTGTTCAGCCACTTATCGTTGCCGTCCAAGCCGAGACCGTACCGCTTGACCTCCATCGAGCGGATACCCTTCTGGAGGGCCTCTTTGAACGTCCGGCCGATGCTCATCGCTTCGCCTACAGACTTCATCTGGGTGGTAAGCGTTTCGTCGGCTTCGGGGAATTTTTCGAAGGTCCATCGTGGGATTTTGACCACGCAGTAATCAATGGCCGGTTCGAAGCACGCAGGCGTCTGGCGCGTGATGTCGTTGGAGATTTCGTCAAGCGTATATCCCACCGCAAGTTTCGCCGCGATTTTGGCGATGGGGAAGCCGGTCGCTTTGGACGCAAGCGCCGAACTTCGAGATACGCGAGGGTTCATCTCCACGACGATCATCCGCCCTGTTTCGGGATTTACCGCGAACTGTATGTTGCTCCCTCCGGTCTCGACACCAATGGCGCGGATGATGGCCAGCGACGCGTCCCGCATGAGCTGGTATTCTTTGTCGGTCAGTGTCTGGGCCGGAGCGACGGTTATCGAATCGCCCGTGTGGACACCCATCGGATCGAAGTTCTCGATGGTACAGACGATCACGACATTATCGGCCTTGTCGCGCATCACCTCAAGCTCGTATTCTTTCCAACCCAGCACGGACTCCTCGATGAGAATCTCGGTAACGGGCGAATAATCAAGCCCGCGTGCGACGATTTTTTCAAACTCTTCTATGTTGAACGCGAACCCGCCGCCGGTCCCGCCGAGCGTGTACGCCGGGCGAATGCAGCAGGGCAGGTGAACGTCTTTCAGTATCGCCTGTGCCTCGTCCATGCAGTGGGCGACACCGCTGCGCGGTACGTCCAGGCCGATCGACAGGCAGACGTTTTTGAACTCGGTACGGTCCTCGGCGCGGTTGATGACCTCGCGGGTGGCGCCGATCATCTCTACGCCGAACTTCTCCAGTATGCCGGAATCCGCCACGGCGACAGATGTGTTCAGGCCGGTCTGTCCGCCCAGCGTCGGGAGCAGCGCGTCGATGGGATACGGGCCTTTGGACTCAGCCTCTATGATCTTCGCGACGGCTTCGGGAGTAATTGGCTCAATGTAGGTGCGGTCGGCAAATTCCGGGTCGGTCATAATCGTGGCCGGGTTGGAGTTGACCAGAACGATGCGATAACCCTCATCACGCAGGGCCTTGCACGCCTGCGTTCCGGAATAGTCAAACTCGCAGCCCTGACCTATGACGATAGGGCCTGAGCCGATAATCAGAATCGTGCGAATATCATTCCTGCGCGGCATGTCTCTCCAAAGCAGCCTTGACCAGGCCGACGAACATCGGCTGGGGATTGAGCGGCCGACTTGTCAGTTCCGGGTGAAACTGTGCTGCGATAAAATACGGATGAACGCCTCGCGGCAACTCCAGAATTTGCATTATCGGGTGTACCGGATGATTCCCGGAAAAGACCAGCCCCGCCTGCTCAAGCGTTTCAACATACCCCGGATCGACCTCGAAACGATGTCGAAAACGCTGGCGGATTGTCTTGGTTGCCCCGAACATCTTTGCCGCAATGGTATCGGGTTCAATCTCTATATCCTGTCCGCCGAGGCGCATGTTTCCACCCAGGCCTTCGATCTTCTTCTGTTCGGGAAGGATACTGATGACGGGCGTTTTGCAGTCGGGGTTGATCTCGGTGCTGTCGGCCTCGTCCAGCCCGCAGACATTTCGGGCATACTCGATCACGGCCATCTGGAAGCCCAGGCAGATGCCGAGGTAGGGCATTTTGTTTTCGCGGGCGTATCGGATACATTCGATCTTCCCGGCCGTGCCGCGAACGCCGAACCCGCCGGGGACGATAACCCCGTCAACGCCGCAAAGCACCTCGGTAACGGAATCGGACGTGATATCCGTGGTGTCGATCCACTTGACCTCGACCTTCGCGTCGCAGGCCACGCCGGCGTGCTCCAGGGCCTTGAGTATGCTGGCGTAACTATCACGCAGCGACGTGTACTTCCCGGTAATCCCGATGGTAATGCCGTTGGCATGTTTGCCGATTTTCGAGGTGAAACGTTCCCACCCAACCGCGGCGCGGGCGTCCGCGGCGGAGTTGACCTTCCCGCCGAAGTTCAGTAGTTGGACGACCTCGCTGTCAAGCCCGGCCTCGCGCATCTGCTGCGGAAGCAGGTATATGCTCGCCAGGTCGTGCATGGAAAAGACCCGCCGCATGGGCACACTGGTATAGACGGAAATTTTCTGGCGGACCTTGTCGGTAACGGGATTCTCGCAGCGGCAGGCGATGATATGCGGGTGGATGCCAAACTCCATTAGCCGCTTAATACCGAGTTGGGCGGCCTTGGACTTCTGCTCGCCAAGCGAGGGCGGGCTTAGCACATACGTCAGCGCCACGAACATCACCGACCCATCGCCCTCTTCGTAGCTCAGCTCGCGGAGCGCCTCGATGTAGAAGGCGTTCTCGATGTCGCCGACCGTGCCGCCGACCTCGATGAAGACGACGTCGGCCGAGGACTGCACGGCGAGGTTGCGAAGGCGGTACTTCACCTCGCCCGTAACGTGAGGGATCATCTGTACGTCCCGGCCGAGGTAGCCGCCCGCCCGCTCTTTCTCAAGCACCGCCGAGAAAATCTGCCCGCTGGTGGTGAAGTTGTAGCCGGTCAGGTTCTGGTCGAGCATCCGCTCATAGGTTCCCAGGTCCATGTCGGTTTCTGTCCCGTCGTCCAGGACGAAAACTTCTCCATGGCGGAAGGGGTTGAGCGTTCCGGAATCGATATTGAGATACCCTTCCAGTTTAATCGGGGAGACGCGCAGCCCCTTGTCTTTTAGCAGCTTGGCAAGGGAAGAAGAGAATATCCCCTTACCCAGTCCGCTCATGACCGTGCCGAAGACAGCGACATATCTGGTGGCCCCCAGTTTGTATCCGTCGGGAAGTGGTGTGTAGAATTCTGTTTCGTCGGTCTGGTCCTTCACGGATCGCAGTAAGTCCATAGCTTTACTCATGGAATTGCACTCTACTGTCTTACCCACCGCGAAGCAAGTCCTCTTTCGGTATCATGGGACGGCCTGTCGTCTGATCCGCCTGGCCGGGACTCGGAGACATCTACAGCAATGAAGAACGCAGATGACAACATAACCCACTCTGATTCAGTCTGACTGTGGCGATGGACGCATGAGCGCCGAGAGCCTAATAATATGTCACATCAGTAACTTATGATTTTAGTGGGATTTCGGGCGACGAGATGTTTTTGCTCATAACCCGGAGGTCGCAACGATCCGGAATCGGATTATGGGCTTTCGTCGATTTCATCCTCGGATCGGACTGTCGATCCGGTAGTCATCATCGCTGGTACATCTGGTCAGTTGTTGCCCTCAAGGTG
>DAOWOP010000237.1 GCA_030642005.1 Planctomycetales bacterium | reverse complement strand
TACGAGCGATTGGCCAAACTCATCGCTTCGCACGGGCGGGCGTTTTCCAGTCGCAGCCTGTTGAGTGCTCTGGTCGCCCGACCTGAGCGATGTATGGTCGTCCGTGGTCGGCTGCTGTTGAAACTGCGCGAGGCCAACAAAGCGGCCGTCCTGCTGGAACGTGCATACCGGCGCGACAAGACCGACCCTCATGCCGGTCGGCTGGCCGTAATCGCACTGCTGAAGACGGGCGATTTCGAACGGTCGCGAGCCATCATTATGGAAATGCTCGCCGAACCGGCCCGACGCCGCGAAGCGATAGCGTCGGCCGTTCTGTGGTGCAGGGCGAAGAATACCCCGTCGGCGCCGAAGTCGCTGCTGGCCCAGCACCTCACCGCCGGCCGGCTTAATTCGGACTTTGTAATCGCAATGGCCGAAGTCGCCGCCGAACTCGGCGGTGCCGACGAAGCAGCCGATATGCTGACGAAATACCTCTCGAAAGCCTCGGAAGATAAAACAGTTGCGCTGCGACTGGCGAGGCTCTACGCCCGCACGGGCAACCTGTCAGCCGCCGCCGGGCAACTCGCGGCACTGCTGAATATCCAGGCCTGTGATACATCGCTGGTGCATCGGGAAGTTGAAAATCTGGCAAAACGCGGAATCGAAAAGGGTTTCGTGGATGAGTTGGTCTCCGGTGCTTCGGAAAGACCCGAACTGAAGCCGGCCCTGCTGACCGTCGCGGCAATCCTGGCTGAAACGACGGGTAAGCGGGAAAAAGGCATCGCCCTTCTCAAGCAGGCCGTTGAGGTCGATGAAAAGTTCTGGTCTGCATACGAGGTCCTTGCGAATTTGTACATTTCCGGCGGCGAGTTCGAGATGCTCGACGGCCTCGTCCGCCGGGTCAATCAGTCGGCCGGTGATGGGTGGTTCAGGTTCTATTTCACCGGCATGGTGCGGTTGAACCGTGGCGACGTCGCCGACGCCGTGGATAACCTCGAGCGCTCTCACGCTCGCATGAGCCGGCACGCGCCGACGCTGCTGCTGCTGGGGCGGGCCTGCCTGCGGGCTGGACAGTTCCGCGACGCTGAACGCTTCCTGCTGGCGGCGTCGGATTTGTCGCCCGACAATATCGCCCTTGCGGGCGAGTTGTTTAAACTGTACATGGCGCAGCGCCGACACGCCGAAGCAGGCAGGGTCGTAATGCGATTTTTGCAGCACGACCCCAGGAACATCCTCGCACGCACGATGACAGGGCGGTTCTATTTTCTCACGGGCCGGACCGACCGGGCGCGCAAGATGCTTCGGTCGCTCCTGGCCGAAGCGCCCGATAACGTCGAGGTCAGGCTGTTCGAACTTTCTTTTGATCTGCCCGGGCCCCTCCCGGCCGGCGAACCCATCCCCGCCGATCAGGCGGCGTCTGCACTGAAGAAGATTCGCTACATTTTGAGCCTGAACCCGCAAAATGCAGCAGCCAACAGGCTATACGCCAACCTCCTGACCAATCAGGGCAAAGACGCCGAGGCTGCGAAGGCATGGGCGGTGCTGCACCGTCGGATGCCCGGCGATGCGCGGACAGCCTCGGCCTGGCTTGATTCGCTGGTCAAGGCGGGGCTGGAAAAACAGGCTGCCGTAGCGGCTGAAAAAATCGCATCCCATGAACCGTTGGCTCCGTCCCTGCGAGCGCCGGTGTTGGATACGCTGGTCCGCGCAAAGCAGTACGAACCGGCGGAAAAACTCATCGAAAAGTGGATGAGCGAAAAGCCCGATAAAGCAACCCTTATGATGCTTCGTTTTAAGGCGATGAAGGTATATGAAGCCGCCGGGCGTTACGACAAGGCCCAGCGACTCCTGGACCGCTGGATTGCTTCGGCGCCCGGACGGGTTTTGCTGACATCGCTCCGCGGCGAAAAGATACGCATCTTCGGCCTGGCCAGGCAGTACGACGAAGCGATCGCCTACACAAAGAAATGGGTTCGGAACGATCCTGCCGGCAGCAGGTCCAGGACTATACTCGTCGCGGTGCTCATGGAGGCCGGGCAGTACGATAAGGCCCATGCGGTTGTGGATGAGTGGCTCGGCGCAGGCGGCGACGCGCGAATGCTGGACAGCCTGCGAGCGGCGAAATTGATGTTGTACGCCCGGCAGGAACTGTTCGACAAACTGGTGCAATTCGGACGGAAATGGATCGCCCAGACGACCAATGCCGACAGGCCGTTTCTTCTTGTCGTCGGCCTGCTGACTGAGAACGAAAAGTACGACCGCGCCCTCAAAGTTGCTGAAGACTGGCTGAAACATCAGGAAAAACTCCCTCCCGATACTCCGAAGCGAACGGAAAAAATATTCGACGCCAAAGGAACAATCGTCCAGGTCATGTTGCTGGCGGGGAAGAAAAAACAAGCATTAGCGCTGGCCCGCAAATTTGCCCAGGCCGATCCGCAACACCCGCGGGCGCTCCGAATCCTCAGAATGGCGCTGGCGTCGATGGAAAAGCAAGACGAAGCGCTGAAAGTTGCCGAGAAGATATTCAAACTCGACCCGGACGACCCCGGCATCAATAACGACCTGGGCTACGCCTGGGCCGACAAGGGAATTAATCTGGACAAGGCCGAGACCATGATACGCAAGGCCCTGGCGGCCAGGCCTGATGAATTGGCCTTCAAGGACAGTTTTGCATGGGTGCTGTACAAGCAGGGACGTTTTGCCGAAGCCCGGACCGTTTTTGACGATGTGCTTTCGACTGAAGAGGGCCGGCATCCGGTTATGCTCGACCACGCCGGGGACACATGCTGGCGACTGGGTCTGAAGGCCGAGGCGATTCGACTGTGGGGCCAAGCCGTCAAAGAGGCAAAGAAGGAAAAGAAGCCCGAAATCGACGCGAAGAAGGTGCTGACCGGTGCGCCGCGAAAAATCGAAGCCGCCCGCAAAGGCGGCAAACCTCCCGTTGCCCCGCTGGGAAAGGGCATTGGCGGCACAGGTTTGTAACCCGTGCCACCAGGTGTTAGACTTTGTCTGGAGACTATTTCAGACAGGAAATCAGTAGAAAGCAATCAGCAATCAGCGATCAGCGGTCAGCAATCAGCAAAAGAAAAAACTGAAAACTGATTGCTGAATGCTTTGAGGCGATGTCTGACTTTTCTAGAGGAACAATAATATGTCAGGACACTCACATTGGGCGACGATCAGGCGGTCCAAGGCGGCTAATGATGCCAAGAGAGGTCGGCTGTGGTCGAAACTGGCCCGGCGGATTATCGTTGCTGCGAAGGCCGGGGGCGGAAACCCCGACGAAAACCTGCAACTGCGATACGCCATCGACGACGCCAAGGCCGCCAACCTGCCCAAAGACACCATTAATAAAGCCATCAAAAAGGGCACCGGTGAACTGGGCGCGGAAAATTACGAATGCATCATTTACGAAGGCTACGGCCCAGGCGGGGTGGCGGTGATGATCGAATGTCTCACCGACAATCGCAACCGCACTGTCCCGGAACTGCGAAAGATATTCGAACGAGCCGGAGGACAACTCGGCGAAACAAACTGCGTCGCGTGGATGTTCTCGCAGAAAGGAACGTTCACCATAGCCGCCTCCGCCGTTGAAGAAGACGCACTTATCGAGATATGCCTCGATGCCGGCGCAGACGACGTGAAAAAAGAAACCGACGTCTTCGAGATTACCTGCGAGGTCGCCGATTTCCGCGCCGTCGCCGAAGCACTTGCACAAAAGGGCGTCGAGACAATCGCAGCCGAGATAGCCATGATCCCCGACACCACCGTCGAGGTCGGGCTGGACAAGGCCCAGCGGATACTCAACCTCATGGAAGC
>DAOWOP010000198.1 GCA_030642005.1 Planctomycetales bacterium | reverse complement strand
GCGTCCGGCGCATAATAATATCAAATCCTGTAACCTTGCTTTCGTCTTCAAGAACGGTCGGTTTGGGTTACTTTAGTGAGGCGTATGTGGCGTCACGCGAACTGAACATCCTGTTCACCTGCGCCGGGCGGCGGGTCGTCCTGCTTGAGGCCTTCCGCCGCGCCATGGGCGAACTGGACGTAGTCGGCAGGCTTATGGTTACCGATATAACCGAGGCGTCGGCGGCGTATCACAAGGCCGACAAGGCCCTGACGGTTCCCCCGGCCGGAACGATCGAATACATCCCTACCCTGCTGAAAATCTGTAATGATGAGAAAGTCGGGTTGATTATTCCGCTGACGGACCTGGACCTTCGCAGCCTGTCGCGTCATCGCGAGAAGTTCGCCTCCGCCGGCTGTGATATAATGACAGGCCCGCAGGAAACCATCCTGCTTTGCCGGGACAAGACCCTCACAAGTAAATTCCTCTGCCGGATCGGGCTTCAGACCATTCGCACCTTCACGCTGGAGCAGTTCATGGCCAGGCCTTTCTTTCCATGCTTCATCAAACCGATTCGCGGCTCGGCGAGCATCGGGACCGGCATGCTTCACTCCGAGGTCGAACTGAACGCCCACCTGGCTACTTACGGGAACCTGATGCTCCTTCAGGACTACGTGCCGGGGGCCGAATACACACTCGACATTTTCCGCGGCAAAGACGGAAAGGTCCGCTGCGTGGTTCCTCGCCAGCGGTTGTCAACCCGGGCGGGGGAGGTCGAAAAGGGCCTGACCGTCAAAGATGAGGAGTTGATCGAGGCGGGCGTCCTGCTTGGCGAGAACCTCGACGGGCTTTGGGGCGTCGTCAATGCCCAATGCCGCAGGCCGGTCGGCAAAAAGGCGCACTTTTTCGAGATCAATCCGCGTTTCGGAGGAGGCGTACCGCTGACAATTGCCGCCGGCGCCGACCTGCCGAAGTGCGTCCTGGCTGAAGCGCTGGGCCTGCCTGTCCCGGTCAGGCTGGGCGAGTTCGAGCCGGATATGCTGATGCTGCGATACGATGAGGCGGTATTCGTTCATGCCGATAATCCTTCAGAACTGCCGGGCTTCGATACCCCGCGAAAAAGATAATTTACCGTCATGTCCATCCAAACTCGCCACGTCCGAGCAGTCGTCTTTGACCTGGACGACACGCTTTTTCTTGAGCGTAACTACGTTCGCAGCGGTTTCGCCGCAGTGGGCGAACACCTTCGGCTCAAGACCCGCCGACAGGATGACTTTGAGCGGTGGATGTGGAGGCGGTTTCTGGCCGGCAGGTCGGCCGGGATGTTCGACTCGCTCGCAAGCCGCTTCGACCTGGGCCTGACCGGCGGGGAAATCCGCCGACTCGTCCGGGTTTATCGCCGCCACAGGCCTGACATCCGCCCGCCTCGCGGCATCGAGGCGGTGCTGGCGAGCCTTCGCCGCCGCCGGCTGAAACTGGGACTGCTTTCCGACGGCTTCCTGCCCGCACAGCGACTGAAACTGGAGGCACTGGGGCTGGAAAAATACTTCCACAAGGTGATCTTCACCGAGCGGATGGGCCGGAGTGCGTGGAAGCCGTCGCCGGTCGGTTTTGAGTCGATCCGCCGGGCGATGGGTGTGCCTCACGCCGGCTGTGTTTATGTAGCCGACAACCCCGCAAAGGATTTCCTTGCTCCCAACGGCCTGGGCTGGCTGACGATCCAGTGGCGCAGAAGCGGGCAGGTCCACGCCGACAAACCCGCGCCGCGCGGCGGCAAACCGCAAAGGGTCATACGTTCAGGTCCACAACTACTGCGATTGCTGCGGCGAGTTACGTAACCGCGCCACCCACTGGATCAACGTCAGAAATTACCCGTTCGCTTGTCGTGTGTAGTTCAGCAGTCCGCCGGCGGTGAGGATTTTTCGCTGGCGGCCGCTGAGGTTGACCCGGCAGGTGAAATCGAAATCCTGCGTGGCGTTGTGGACGGTAACAGTTTCGGCGGAGGCGACCGCGCCGGCGACGTCCTCGATAATAAGCCGGTCGCCGGCGTCGATGCGGTCGTAGTCGCTCGATTCGGCGAAGGTCAGCGGGAGGATCGCGAAATTGACCAGGTTCGCCTGGTGTATCCGCTCGACGGCCTTTGCGATAACGACCCGGACGCCGAGGTACATCGGGCACAGTGCGGCGTGCTCGCGCGACGAACCCTGGCCATAGGAATCGCCGGCGACGATAACGCCGGCGTGTCCGGCCTGTCCGGCTTCGGTCGCCCGCTCGGCGAAGGTCGGTCGGCCCGGCTCGTTCAGCGGGGCGAAGACGTGCTTTGCATACTCCGGCACGTTCGAGCGGAGTTTCAGCAGCGTCCCCGCCGGCATGATGTGGTCGGTGGTGATCTTGTCGCCGACCTTGATGATGACCTTGCCGTCGATTTTCTCCGGCAGGGGCTTGCCGGCGGGCGGCTTGACTATCGTCGGCCCGCGGATGATCTCGATGCGACCGGCCTCGTCGGGCGGAAGCGGCGGGATAATCATGCCGTCGTCGATTGTGAAGTTCGCAACTTCCGGTATTTCGGGATATTTCATATCCAGGCGTCGCGGGTCGGTAATCTCGCCGGTGATGGCCGCTGCGACGGCGACCTCCGGGGAGACCAGATAGACCTTATCGCCTTTCGTCCCGCTCCTGCCGGCGAAGTTGCGGTTAAACGTCCGCAGGCTGACGCGGTCGCTGCCCGGCGAGAAGCCCTGCCCGATGCAAGGCCCGCAGCCGCATTCGAGAATCCGCGCGCCGGCAGAGACCATATCAGCCAGTGCACCGTTATCGGCCAGCATCTTCAGCACGCCCCTGCTGCCCGGCGCGATGCCAAGTTCCACACGCGGATGGACCTTTCGCCCCTTCAGCACGGCTGCGACGACCATCATGTCGCAAAGGCTGGAATTGGTGCACGAACCGATGATCACCTGATCGACCTTCGTCCCGGCCAGGTCGGCTATGGCTGCGACGTTGCCCGGCGAAGACGGCGTCGCAGCCAGCGGGGCAAGATCGGATAAGTCAATCACGACCCGGCTGAAACTTACCTCTACCGTCCCATCGCCGTCGGCCCGGCCGATCTGGGCGTCAGGGCAGTGTCGGCGAATGTTTTCAATCACGGCTGCGTCGCGCTCGGCGTGAAGGTGCTTTGTTATCCGGTCGTACTCGGCGTTGGCGTCGGCGGCAAGGGCGGTGAACTGATCGGACCGCCCCTGGGCGGCCAGAAACGCCTGCGTTACTTCATCGGCTCCGAAGACGCTCGTAGTAACGCCCAGTTCAGCGCCCATGTTGGTGCAGGTCGCCCGCGCCGGGACCGAAAGCGACGCGACGCCCTCGCCGCAGTACTCGACGACCGCGCCGACGTTGCCGCCGGTGGTCAGGATGCTCAACAGTTTAAGTATGATGTCCTTCGGCACGACCCAGTCGCCGAGTCGCCCTTGAAGTTCGACGGCCACAACGGCTGGGCTTGTCAGGTAGAACGCCCCTCCGCCCATAGCCACAGCCACGTCCAGCCCGCCCGCGCCCATCGCCAGAGCGCCCATTCCGCCGGCGGTCGGAGTGTGCGAATCGCTGCCCAGAAGCGTCCTGCCCGGCGTGGCGAAACGCTCCAGGTGCACCTGGTGGCAGATGCCGTTGCCGGGTCGGCTGTGATACGCGCCGACCTTTGCGGCGACGGACTGAAGGTACAGGTGGTCATTGTGGTTTTCAGGCCCGAACTGGGCCATGTTGTGATCGACGTAACTGACCGACAGTTCGGTCCGCACCCGCGGCGCGCCCATCGCCTCGAACAGGCCGAAGGCCGTCGTGCCCGTGGCGTCCTGGGTAAGCGTCTGGTCGATACGGATACCTATCTCGCTACCGACGGTCAATTCGCCGTCAACGAGATGGTCAGCGAGTATCTTTTCAGTCAGTGTGCCTCGCATGGGAGAACTCCGAATTGTTTCCGCCCCGTCGGTTACGGGTTCGGCAGGGATGCGTGTCGTCTCGGCGGCACGCCGTTCCAGTGTTCCAGCCAGAATTTCATAGCCACTTCCGGGTGTCGTTCGTGTCCGCTGCCGGGAATGACGGCGGTTGTAACCTTGAAACCGGCTGATCGAAGATAAGCAATGCCCTTTTCGGACTGGTCCTTAATCGCGCCGGGGTCGTTCTGGGTATAATAGACCATCACGGGCGTCCTGACTGCTTCGGGCGGATACCAGCCGTCCAGTGCGTTGCGATTGAAATTGCCGCTGCGTGATACAACGACGGAGAAAATGTCCGGGTGTCTCATCCCGATAAAATAGACCGGGAACCCACCGCCGGAGAAGCCCGTCATCATAATGTTCCGCCGGTCGATGTTGTAGATGTAGTGCATCTGACCAAGGATGCTCATTATCAGCCGTTCGTCGCGGAGGAGTTGGCTGATGGCGCCGGAGCCTAAGATGCCGTCGCTGCTGGTGAGTTTCGGGCAGATGAGGATGCAGTTGTGCTCTTCCGCCAGCATCTTCCACTCGCCGGCGTGGTGAGCGGCTACGTCGAACGGGTCGGTCCCGTGGCAGGAGACGATTATCGGAGCGGGCCTGTCACGCCGGTAGGTGCTGGGTATGTAAAGGTAATACAAACCCCCTGTAATAGGCTCGACCAGCAGCCGGGGCTGGACGGGCGTATTCTGATCCTGGGGAACGGCACAGCCGACCGGAAACAGAAGAAACATACTTAATGTAAGACAAATTCGCACGGCATTCGCGCTCGTCAATTCATTTACCCTGAACGTTCCCAATGGGCCGGATATAGTACAAAATCACACCACTTAAAAGCAAGAGCGGACGTAGGGTGGGCCAACTGGCCCACCGCCGAGCGCTGGCAGATGTCCCGCGGGCCGGTTGGCCCGCCCTACTCACTGACAGATGGTGCAGCCGCATCGCGGGCATCGGCTGCATGACGCCTGCGCATCCAGGACGTAGGGTGGGCCAACTGGCCCACCGCCGAGCGC
>DAOWOP010000167.1 GCA_030642005.1 Planctomycetales bacterium | reverse complement strand
TCGGTTCTGCTCTTTCCGTTTTTCCCTAGTCCCTAGAACCTAGTCCCTAGTCCCTGTTCTTCTCTCTTATTCACTTGTCAAATAACGTCCGGGCATCCTATACGACGCCCCTTGGGACGGCGAAGCCTTGGCGAAGCCGCCTCTATATTAACATTCGTGTTCACGTTTGCGCGCGCAAACGTGAACGAAAAACGGGTCTGAAATCTGTAACTCCCGGCCTAGCCGGTAGTTAATATTTTTCAGAAAAATCCCAATGTGCGTTTTTTCCGTTGACGTTTGCGCGCGCAAACGTGAACGCAAAGCGGTCAACCTGGTGACAGGGACTGGCCACTTAAGTGGCCAGTCCTCGAGTGAATGAGCCGTTGCCCGGTACCGTGGTCGCCCGCTGGGCTGAAGAACAAGATGTTACAATAAATACGCGACAAAATCGGTCGGTTTAACTTCAAACCTGCTTCATGCTCCCTTGAAAAAAAACGCAACTTTCGAGGTATTTTCCATTGACAGATTCGGGACTCTGTGATATAATCCTCATCGTATCGGAACGGAGGTTCGGACTAAAGACAAATCATTGAGCCTGATTTGTTGAAATTAAGGGCCGGGCTGAAGACCGATCGCAGAGCCTGATTTTAAATCGTTTCCGAAGACGAGAGGAATTCAGCAGAGAGGGAGAACCATTGCGGATTGCCGGACTACGGCAGAGGCCGCCCTAACGAGCGGATTCATTTTCTTCCTGGTCCCTGATCCCCTTGGCACGACCGGCGGGCTTCGCCCCGACGAGTGGCCTGACGGCAAGTCCCTCCCCCCTGTCTTTCGGTATTCCTGCCTGTCCGTCGCCATGTCCGGCGAAGGCGGGTAATCCGGTCTGTTGAAGAAAGGAGAAGCCAATGGAGGAGAAGGAGCAGTAAGGCGTATTTGTTTGGAGCAGTGAAGCGTTTTTATCGGCGGTGGGTTGCCTCCGGACGTTTCACGGCGGGTAATTTGTAAAAGGAGAGATGCGATGAAAAAAGCAATTGTAACAATGTGTGTGTTGGGCCTGCTGGTATGGGCTGTACCGGCCATGGCGGATACGTGGCAGGGTGGCGATGCGACCAATCCCAACGATTGGGACACGAACGCTAACTGGGTTGACAATAGCGTCCCGCTCGCTGGCGACAGCGTTGTAATAGAAAACGGCGTGGTCTACGCTGAGGTTGATGCTCTCACCGTCGGGGCAGTGTGCAGTGGTTTGACCGTGGGAACCGGCGTCGGCAATGGCGACCTCAGATTAAACAACGACCTTCGCCGCGGCGACTTCAATTTGGGTACCGGCGGTGGTACCGGCGTCGTTACGCAGAACAGCGGCACCTTTGGCGCGACGGACATTGGCTGGGCCTGGTTCCTGGCAGCCGACGGCGGCACCGGCACCGCGACGTTCAATTTGACAGGCGGTACCAGCGAGACCAAGGGACAGGCTCGCCTGGGCAGCGCCACAGACAGCGTGGCCACGGTTAACCAGAGCGGCGGTGTCTTCAACATGACCAACGCCGCTGCCCACTTCGAGCTGAACAAGAGCCGCGGGCTAGCGACGTACAACATCTCCGGCGGCACCATGGCCATACGTGATTTTCTGCAGACCAGTTGGTGGGGTCATGGAGAGGCTGCCGGCGCGGATGCGGTCTTTAACATCTCGAACACGGACGGCGTTCCGAACATTACCTTCCTCGCAAGTGACTCGAGTGGCGACGCCTGGAGTGTCGGCGGCGATAATAGCGGCGTGAGCAACAACAACAACGCCACGGTTACAGCCGTTACGGGCACCGTTGTCCACATGCAAGGGAACTTCGAGAACCGCCTGGGTTTCTACGTCAACGATCCGACTAAAGGTGATGATGAGACAGACACAGCCGGTCTGAACAACATCACCCTCCAGTTCGAACACACCGACGCTGTTACAGACACACTGGAAGTAGCCGGTGAGGATTTGGGCGCTGTTTTAGCCGGCCTGAACAAGAATTACGCCCTCGAAGGTCTAACCTTGGGCGGAAATATCGTTGGTGGCGGCTACCAAGCCGCAAAGGTCCAGTTAGGGGACGTCTACGACAACCAGAAGAACGCCCTCGCCGAAGCCCTCTACGTCAACGACCTTGTTATCGGCGCGGGTTCGACCCTGGACCTGAATGGACTGAATGTCTATTACGACGGAACCTTCCCCAACAACGGCACCGTTACCGACTCCGTCGGCGGCGGTGGGATTTACTATATTCCCGAGCCGGCAACGATGGTGCTTCTGGGTCTTGGCGGGATTGGCGTTCTGATCCGCAGGAAGCGCCGCTGATTGGTTGATATGTTTATTACGACGACGTGTTCGCTTCGGTGAGCATGTCGCAAAAGGGACGTTCTTTCCATCCCTGCCTACCGCAGGTAGGCAGGGATGGCGGGCGGAGATTTATTTTCTTCCTGATTCCACTTTGCTCTGCGAAGCACTACGCATAGCAGAGAGTCCCTGGTTGTTTGTTTGTGTTAAGCAGTGAGGCGTTTTTATCGGCAGCGGGTTGCCGCCGGGCGCTTCGCAAGCCTGCCCTCCGAAGCCTTGGCGGAGGAGGGCGAACTCCAGTAAAAAGGAGAGATAATATGAGAAATGTAACGATTTTATTTGCAGTAGTGGGCCTGTTGGCCTTGGCTGGTCCGGCGTGGGGAATTGATCACATCTGGGACAATACCACCACCGACGGATTCTGGAATACTGCCGGAAACTGGGGCCCGGATCACGACGAGGTTCCCTCCTGGGGCGACACCGCCACTGTGGGCGATGGCCTGACCGCGAACGTTGACGGCAATTACTCAAGCCTTGCCGGCCCGGTGTACGTTGGAAACGCCGGCGGGACCGGAACCATTACAATGGTCAGCGGCAGGGGTCTTTACTCCCCCATTCGCATCGGCCATGGCGGCAATGACGGCACCGTAACGAACACCGGAGGCCTGACAAGCGGAGATTGCCGTATCGGCGGGACCGGAGATGGAACGGAAAACGGGACTCTAAACTTCGCTACCGGTTGGAAATATCTAACCAAGACCGTGGTGGTCATGGACGAGGGCGACAGTAACGTCAACAAGGCGACCTGGGACATCCAGTGCCTGCCGACAGCCGGCGGCTCCATTACGCTTTCCGGCGTCAGTGGTACATCCGCCACCGCCTACGCCCAAATCGGGCTGCAATTCGGCGGCAGCGCAACGGCCTCGAACAACAACGTCCTGTACAAGGCCGTTGAAGACACAGTCATCAACTTTTCAGGGTGCAAGCATTCCTGGGATGACTATTACACGGATCCCGGCGGCAGCGGCAATCTTTGGCACCTGAGGAATCCCTCATTCGTCAACCAGTGCACCGACGACACGGCCACCGGTCTGGGCGACCTGAACAACACGACCTTCGTGTACAAGGGCTTCGCCGACACCGACCACAAACGTCGTACTACCAGCGGTTGCGGTGAGTTCGAGGCCGGCGGTAAGGACGACGGCGCGGTGATGGCCGGGCTGACCGAGAACTTCGCACTGACCGGACTGACGCTGGAAACCGGCGCCGGCGGCGGAGCGGAGATCAAGTTGGTGGACAACTTCGACAACGGCAACCGGTCGAGCAACGAGGCCGTCTATGTCGAGAATCTCGTCCTTGGGAATGATTCGATCCTCCACACCAACGGTATCAACCTGTACTACCTCAACGGCACGATTGACGCCGGTGCTACAGTCGATACCGCGGGCGGCGGCGGCATCTACCAGATTCCCGAGCCGATGACGATGTCGCTGTTGGTGCTCGGCGGGATTAGCGTTCTGATCCGCAGGAAGCGACGCTGATTAGTTGATTGGTTAAGATGTTTATTACGACGACGTGTTCGCTTCGGTGAGCATGTCGCAAAAGGGATGCTCTTTCTATCCCGGCGGGATGGGAGGGGCGTTCCTTTTTTTTCAGGCTCTGTACGAAAAGCCAAACGTCGCTTTAAAGCAATCAGCGATCAGCAATCAGCCAAAACCAAATAAACAAAAGACCTGAACACTGACCGGCACGGCACGCTTGCCATGCCGTGGCGGTCAGCGGTCAGTTTTTTTCTTTTGCTGATCGCTGAATGCTGATCGCTGATTGCTGATTGCTAATTGCTAATTGCCGTAGCGGCGTGAACGGTTACGCAAATTGTTCATGGAGGAAAAAGTTTGGTCAATTCCCTCTGTCAGGGGTATAATATGTAGTGTAGGGTTTGCAGAATATCGTGAACACCGGCTGCGCTTGCCGCGATGCGACAGACGCATCCGCTGCATAAAGGGAGATTTCATGTACGGACTGATTTTTCAGAGCGGCAAAGGGAGGACTCATCGACGCGCTCCGGCGGGTCGTCGCGGTTTTACCCTTGTCGAACTGCTCGTGGTAGTGGCCATTATCGCGCTTTTGGTCTCTATCCTCCTGCCTTCGCTGGGCAGGGCCAAGGAGCAGGCCAGGATGGTCTCGTGCATGTCGAACCTCAGGGGGCTGCACCTTGCCTTTGCCTATTACACTGCGGAAAACAACAACTGGTGGCCCGCCGCCGGCGGATGGGGCGGCGACATCCGCAGTTCGGCGAATGACTGGCACGAGTTCACCTGGGACTTGATTCTCCATCCTTACTATCAGCAATACGGACTGCTGCACTGTCCAAGCGACAAGTTGTTGCGTGATTACGACGGCTTCGCTGTCCCGCAGGACAGACGTTATCCTCGCTCCTATGCGATTAATGGGGCTGTAACGTGGATAGGCCCGTCGGATTGGGGAGAAAACTATAGCCCACCCTATGACAATATGGAGGGGTGGCCCTGGCCCGGTTGGGTCCATAAGGCAACGGAGGTTACAAACCCGGGCGAGACCATCCTTCTCGGCGAGATGTGGGATTCGGCTTACTACTCAGGCGTCGGCTTGAAGGCGGGGATACACGACAGGTACTACGGCTGCGGAATCTTCTACTCGGAATCGGGACGAGAGGCAACGATGAATGTGCACCTCGGCAAGAATGTGGCCAACTATCTCTTCTGCGACGGCCACGTTAATTCGATACAGGCTGACAATGCAAAACTCAACGAGCCTGATTACTACTACTGGCAGAAGACAAAATAAGGCAGTCGCCGCCCGCGTGTGTGGCTGATTTTTCCGGCGAGATTCGCAAATTTTTAAGCAGTCAGCATTCAGCAATCAGCAAAAGAAAAAACTGAATGCTGATTGCTGAATGCTTCAGGCACCCGCCCGCGTGACGGCTACAAATTCTTTTTCGTCGGTTCCATGCAATCGGTGGGGTCTTCGCCGCGTTCGACGCAGGCGATCTTTCTTATTCTGCGTTCGTGCCGCCCGCCGTCCTCGAATTCCGTTTCCAGCCAGGTTTCGACGATGCGGCGCATCATCTCCTCGCCAAGAATATCCGTAGCCAGGCACAGCACGTTTGCGTTATTGTGCCGGCGGGACATTTGTGCGGCTAATTCGTCGTGGCATATGGCGGCGCGGATGCCCTTGACCTTGTTGGTGACGATGCTCATGCCGATACCGGTCCCGCAGAGCGTAATGCCCCTCTCGACCACGCCTTCGGCGACGGCCTTGGCGGCCTTGAAACCCATGTCGGGATAATCACAACTCTTCGACGAGTTGGTTCCCATGTCGAGAACCTTGTGGCCGCTCTCATCCAGCAGCGCGGCGACTTTTCCCTTCATTTCATGTCCACGATGGTCGGCGGCAAGTGAGATCTTCATAGCAGGTTCTCTTTTACCCTTTTTTTCAGGCTTCGTTCAATTTTTCCGGCGGTTCGCAGGTACGTCCGCGAATCGCCGCCAATCGGGTCCTCGATGTCGCCCCCTTCATCGAGGAGAAAGGTTTTCTCGGCAGCGCCCGGCGCCCCTCGGACTACCGCGTCCAGATGGCTCCGGCCCATACAGACTATCAAATCCGCTGAATCAATCAAC
>DAOWOP010000216.1 GCA_030642005.1 Planctomycetales bacterium | reverse complement strand
CATTTATGCGTTCGGCGCATAATAATATCAAATCCTGTAATTTTGTTCTGTTTTCAAGAACGGTCAGTTTGAGTAAACTGGTTTACGAGTTGTACGGTTTGACGGACGAGGAAATTGCGATTGTGGAAGAGGCGTCGGAATCATAAGGTATATCCAATATGAAGGTTCTGAAGGATTATTTTGGGCGTTCTGTCCGCTTGACCGCTGAGCGGTTAAGGCATATTCTGGAACATCCGGAGATGGCTGACATGGAATCGGCGGTGGAAGCCACGCTGCGGGAACCGGAGAAGGTCATTCAGTTCCGAACGGATGAAAGCGTCGCCCTCTGTTACCGATATTATTACGGAACGATTGTCGGAGACAAATGGCTGTGTGTTGTGGTTAAAATATATGGATGATGATGCTTTTATAATCACGGCGTACTTGACGGATACGGTCAAGCAAGGAGATCCGTTATGGTCAGGTCCATAAAAGTGTGGTATGACGGCGAGGCCGATTATCTGGAAGTTCTTTTTTCCAAGAAGCCCGGATTCATGCGCGAAACCAACAACGACGCTGTTATGGAGCGTGTGGATGAAGAGGGAAACATACTGGGGTTCTCCGTTATCGGCGTCTCACAACACCAAAAACAAAAACCGCTCACGGCAGAATTGACTTAGGCGGGGGCGACCACGTTTGCGTTCGCACCTCTACGTGGTCGCAAACACCGCCCGCCTTCGCCAAGGCTACGGCGTGGCAGGCGACCACGGCACCGGGCCCATCGGTAAAACCATCTCTCAAACAGTTGAAAACTGTATCCTGTTGCTGTATTGATGGTGTTATGGAAACCATGACTATTGAAATCCATAGCGGCAAGCGGGACGAGATGATCGACATTACCGACCGCATATCCGATGCCGTCGGCGAGATCGGCGTCGCCGACGGGGTGGTAACGGTTTATGTCCCTCACACCACCGCCGGCGTAACTATCAATGAAAACGCCGATCCGTCGGTCGTCCACGACATCCTCGCGGCGCTGGACATGGCTGTGCCCTGGCATCAGTCCTTCTACCGCCACAGCGAGGGCAACAGCGCCGCCCACGTCAAGAGTACAATGATAGGCTGCTCGCTGCAGGTGCTCGTCCGCGAAGGCAAACTCGTGCTGGGAACTTGGCAGGGGATATATTTCTGCGAGTTCGACGGCCCGCGCCGACGAAAGGTCATCATCGCGGTGCGATAATGCTGTCGCTGGTCACAAAATAAGCGGCTGTCCTTAAAGTCGCTGACAATGAAAAGGGAAAGGATCAAATGCTATGCAGGATGAAAACGTGAACCAGATACGGCAAGACATATCACCTGACAGGAAGGGGTCAAATAAAAAGAAGATTATCTTGGCGGTAGTTCTCCTGGTAATCGCGGGACTGGTGCTCGCGTGGACGGTACCAGCGGGGTATCGCTACTACATGAGTAAGCGGCCCATACCTACCTGGGCAAGCCAATCTGCTCTGGAGGAACGTTATGCCGAACAGATCGGGCTGCTCAGGAAACTCGCCGCCGACCCGGAGAAAGGTCAGGAGAATTGCCTGACAAACTTCTCGTCCGAGATATTCAAGATGCAGGGTTTCCCTGAGATTCTCGTAGCCGAGTTGATTCTCCCGAACGAACCGGGCTTGGTCTTTTTCGACAAACGCATTGCCAAAGAGGCAACCTGCTACGCTGAGCCGGGGCCTGAGGGCAAGATTGACGTGGTGACGATTTGGTACTGCAAGGCCTACGAAGGTGAATCGTACAAAGTGGTGCAGTACCAAGGCGAAGTAACTGACACGCGAGGTCGCAAGGTAGGATACGTCCTGAAGATCGACATGGAGCAGCTCGAGAGGCTTTCGGGCACACAGTAACTCCGCTAGTTACATTCATGACCCAGTAACGACGCAGACGCAAAAGGCGATAAAATATCGGAAGAAGGGAATTCGGCCATGAAAAAGGCTTGGTTTGTTCTGATTGTGCCCGGCGGGTTGGTGGTTGTCATAGCCGTGTTCGTCGTAGCGCTGCTGCTGGTGAAACTCATGTGGGGCTGGACCGTCCCCGATCTCTGCCCCGGCGCAGTGGAGAAGGGCCTGGTGGCAGGGTCAATATCCTGGTTCACCGCCCTGAAACTGGCGATTTTCGTGGCGCTTCTGGCCGCCGTTACGGGAATCCGCCCCCAAACGAAAAAAGCCGACTGAATCGACCGGCAACGGAGCGCATTTGTCTTGTTTATCTCGCTGCCCGGTCAGGCCGATGCTCTTGTATCGGGCGAATAATAAATGCAGGCCGCTCCGGCCTTGCAGCACTTGAAAAGCCCCCGTGAATCGGAGATAATATATGTTGCACCGGGTGTGTTTCAGAAACCGTGGGCGTCGTCAGGGCCGGTCGCGCCGTTCGTCGCAGCGGTGTGCCGTACCGGCACAGAGGCTGTTGGAGATACGAAGAGAGCATACCCCCTCGCAGGGGGCCTTCATCTGCATGAATATCGGTATTGTAGTGAGGGGCTTGGTACGATAGGAGAAGGCGCTGCCGTGAAAATGCCGTGGCAAACGGCGATTTTCGTTATCCTGGTATCAGCCTGTGTGGTTGAGGCCCAGGTAACACCCACGCAGGGTGGGCGGGCAATGGACGCCAACTACCTCATCGGCGGCAGGGGGCTGAACACGATCCGCTATCGAACCGATCGGTTCGACTCCAACCTTTACGTTACAGGCCAGGTGACGGGCGGGTTTCATTTTCGAGGCCGTCAGCCCTACGCCGGCGCCGACCAGTTGAGGATCGACCTGCCATCAGGCGGGATGGACGATTTTCACCGAGGTTCCGTCGGGCTTCAGCAGGTTCTTTCGGGCGTGTCTTACGGTCCGAACAGGTACTTTTCCCTCGACCGGACGGTACTTTCGGCCGGTGCAATCGCCGAGGGTCTCAACGCCCCCGGTACGTCGATACCGAGGGCGACCTATCTGCCGGCGATGTCGGCCAGACGATTGTATGATTCGGCGATAAACGCCTATAAGCCGGCCTTGCCGGATGTAGGCCGGCAACTGATGTACAATCCTCTTATTCAGCCGAATTACGTCGGCGGGCCTATACAGGGCGCAGCCGGCGTGTCGGCGCAACGGTTCGACAGGGGCGCTGTCCGTCCTGCCGCCAGCGATTTGTTCGGCATACTCCGCGAGTCGGACCAGCAGCGCCTCGTCGATGAGTTGGCCGAGGCCCAGATCGCTCACCGGGCCGGCAGGATCGAATCGCGCGCCGAAGAGCGGATTCAGCCGGTGCCGGACAGGACCGGACCGAAGAAACCCGATGATCCGACCACTCCCGAGGCCGAACCTGAACCGCCCCGCCTCAAGAGGTCGGCCCCTGACCAGGACGTCTTTGTCGATATACTAATGGCGATGGAGGAGATGCGGGCCGAAGCGGCCGAACGCTCCCGGCGGCAAGACCGGACGAAGGACCAGAGGCCTGAGACAAAGATTATTCTACCGGACGACCCCGATACCCCCGACGCCGGCGATGATATAGATGATGTAGATGATGTAATAGTTCCGGCCAGGCCGACCGGGGGCACGGCGGTCCGAAAGGTTCGCAATACGATTGTCCTTTCCAAACTGGCCGGCATGAACCGCGACCTGTTCAACCTCAACATGTCGCGCGCCGAGAAGAAACTCGCCGAGGGCGAGTATTACGCCGCCGTCGGATGTTACGATGTCGCCGGCATACTCAATCGCGGCAACCCGCTGGCGCCGCTCGGTGCGGCCTTGGCACTGTTCGCCGCCGACGAACCGCTCTCGGCCTCCTTCCGCCTGCGAAAGGCCATGAAGCGATTCCCCCCGCTGATGGAAACACGGGTGGATGTGAAACTGATCCTGGGCAAAAGCATCGTCGAAATGCGAATCGGGCAACTCGAACATCGACTTGCCGACGAAGATGAACCGGCCGAACCGGCGTTGGTATTCCTTACTGCCTTCATCCGCTCGTCGATGGCCCAACCGGCAAAGGCCGCAAAACACGCCGAAACACTCAAGAAAATCGCCGGAAAGGAAAAAATCTACCACCTCTACGCCGACCACCTCATCAAAGCCGCTTCGCCCTCGACCCAACCGGCGACCTCAAAAGGCCGGGTACCATAGCCGCGCCCACGCTACCCGCCGACCTTGGAACTAAAGAAACAGCATGGCGTCCCCGGAATTCCGGAAATGGGGAATTGCTTTGATATAATTTTTTCTTTTTGCGAATATCCCCCTTGGCAACATACGTAATTGCGAATATCCTCTGGCTGTGAGTGACATTTTTTTCTGGCGAACCCCCTGCCCCCCGTCAGTAGCGGTCGGATGTTAGCCGCGTCGCCTGGAATGACGGCGTTTTTTTAGCCCCGCCAGGGGTGGTCGTTTTTAGCCCAGGCCGACCAACGGGAGGCCT
>DAOWOP010000145.1 GCA_030642005.1 Planctomycetales bacterium | reverse complement strand
GCTGATTGCTGACCGCTGATTGCTGATTGCTGATTGCTGAATGCTGATTGCTTTTTGCTGATTGCTGATTGCTGAATGCTGATTGCTGATTGCTTTTTGCTGATTGCCTGTCTGAAGAGTACTGCTCGCACCCTATATGCGAAAAAGGAGGTGATATTGGATGACATGAGAAGGCAGTAAGTATTTCGCTCACGCTCACAGGAAAAAAAGGTTTTCAGAGGACACACCGTGTTTCTAAAAAGGAGGAAAAAATGAAACACAAGGCTCTGGTAGTAACTGTCGCTGTTTTGGCTCTGTCCGTAGTCCCTTCGGCCGCCCTGGCCGACATCATGACGTACCGGGGGGTCGGACTGAACGAACACGTCAAGATCCACGCCGACGGCCTTCTCGCCGACGAGTTGACGGTTCGCGCCGGTCAATACCTCGTTACTTACAAGGACGTCGATTATGATGCGTACTGCGTCGATATCGACCATTACGCCGGTTCCGGCGAGGTGGAGGAGTGGGAAATCAGCCAACTCAATAACGGTTACCTGGTGGCATACCTGTTCGAGAACCACTCCGACGACGTGGTTACGGACCTCGACGCAGCCGCCCTCGGCGTGGCCATCTGGGAGGTTATCTACGAGGAGACGGGAAACGAATTCAACGTGGATAACGGATATTTCAGCATAACCAACAATGACGACGTAGCCGCTGCCGCCAACGAGTTGCTGGCTGCGCTGCCGGACACCCATACGCCGCAGTGGGACCTGACCGTCCTGCACAGCGAATGTAAGCAGGACATGCTGATCGGCGCGAATCCCATTCCCGAACCGGCGACATTGGTGCTGCTGGGCCTGGGCGGTATCGGTGTGCTGATTCGTCGAAGGCGGCAATAAGCGAATATCATCCGTCTGATTATTGCCTGATGCGGGTGGGCCTTGCTCAAGTCCACCCGTATTTTTTATTGCGTGGAAGCGTCGTGGATGATTTCGACGTCCGGCAAAGCCGAGATGAACTCCCGGCCATATGATTTGGTAACGATGCGATGGTCCAGGCAGACGACAAAACCGCTGTCGCTGCCGGAACGGATAAGCCGACCGAAGCCCTGCTTGAACCGGATGACCGCTTCGGGTAACTGGTAATCTCCGAACGGGCTGCCCCCGCCGGCGCGGATGGCGTCAATCCTGGCCTCGATGAGCGGCGAGTCCGGTACGGCGAACGGCAGTTTTGCGATGATGACGTTCGACAGCGCCTCGCCGGCGACATCGACGCCCTGCCAGAAACTGGTCGTCCCCAGCAGGATACATTTGTGCCCGTCGCGAAACTGCTTCAGCATAGCCGACCTCGGCAGCGGTCCGCCCTGGACCAGAAGCGTATAGCCTTCGCGCCTGGTGAACTCGCCCAGCGCATCGGCAGCGGCCTGGAGCATCCGGTATGAGGTGAACAGCACGAAGCACCGCCCCCGGCTCATAGCGACGTAATGCTCGATGGCCCGGCGCGCCGGCGGCAAAAACTCGTCGAGCCTGTTCGGGTCGCCCAGGCCGGTTTCGATGTACAGACGGGCCTGTCGGCGGAAATCGAACGGGCTGTCCAGACGCAGTTCGCGGGCGTCTTCAGCGCCCAGTCGGCTGCGGATATAATCGAATCCCGCCACGCCGCTCCGGCCCGTCGTCAGCGTCGCCGAGGTCAACACCACTGAATTGACCGACTCGAACAAAGCGGATTTGAGAATCGGCGCGACATTTATCGGCGCGCAGGCAAGGGCGATGTACCTGCCTGACCGGTAGGCAGGCCTGCCCTGGCTCGAGACGGTCCGCCAGTAGGCAGAATCGGGATAATCCTGCGAGATGAGGGCGTCGGTCGTCTTGGCCAAGTCGCATAACCGGCGCTGATAGCCTTGCAGTTCCAGCCGGGCTGAGGAATCGTTAAGGGCCTTCCTGATGTCCGCAAGTCGTCCGGCCAATGTCAGCAAGGCCGGCGACAGCGTGTCAGGCAAGGCGTTTGGGTCGGCGATTCTGCCGTTGGGCGCGACCGTATCGGCCCCGGCCCCGGCCAGGGCGTCGAAGAAGGCGTCGGCGGCACGGGCGGCGGCGGTAACGGCGGCGACGGCATCGTCGGCATCGATCATCGCCAGCAGCCCGCGACCGGTGCGGTCGTTAAACAGTTCGCGCAGCACCGAATGCACGGACCCGCTCGTTACCGATTTACCGAAATGGTCGGATGCGACGGCTTCGAGTGTATGGGCCTCGTCGAGAACGAGCAGGTCATAGTCGCCCAGCAATTCGGCCGGCGTATCGGCCCCGCCGTCGGGCAGGGTGCGACGAAGGGCGAGATCGGAAAACAGCATCGCATGATTGACTATCAGTATATTGGCTTTTCGCATCTGTTGGCGAGCGGTCTGGAAGCAGCATCTCTCGAAGAAGGGGCATTTACGTCCGGGGCATAAACCGGCCTCGGCGCGGACGCGCGACCAGAGAGAATCGGATACGGTGAAGGTGATGTCCTGCCTCGACCCGCCATCGGCGGCATCGGCCCACTCAACCAGCCGGGACAATTGGTCGATGTCGCGCCGGGAGGAAAATATCTTCCCGGCCTTACGACGGGTTGTGTCCAACCGGCGGAGGCAGAGGTAGTTATTCCGCCCCTTGCCCAGAACGGCGAGGAACGACACGGGCAGATGTTTCTGCAGGAACGGCAGGTCCTTGCCGATGAGTTGCTCCTGCAATGCGATGGTATAGGTGGAGATGACTACTCGCTGCTTGTTCCGGACAGCCAGGATCGCCGGAACGAGGTAAGCGAAACTTTTTCCCACGCCGGAACCGGCTTCGACCAGAAGGTGCTCGCTGTCGGCGAAGGCTTTCTCAACGACTTCAGCCATCGCCAACTGCTCCCGGCGGCATTCGTAATTTTCCAGGGCCGATGCGACCGGACCGTCAGGAGCGAGAATTTTCGCAGCAGCGGAAGTCATAACGGACCGACAACGGCCGGATCGGCCAAGTGACAGATCATGTGAAAGAGAAACTTCGCTGTCATAGCGAGGGATATCAGCGTTACAACTGTTGCCACGATGGTGATGAACGTCCTGCCTCGGACGATGCTGCTGCGCATCGAAGAGATAATCCGGTCCTTGGCCAGAGTCAACATGCTCAAAAGGACCGCCCCGACGGTAATCCATATACTGATACTGTGGACGGCCGAGTATATCCACACGCCGCGGGAGACCTCGACGTGGTGGACGCCGTGCTTGACAAGGTAATAATGCAGCACTTTACGCCCGGCTGCCGCGTCGGCCCGGACGTAACCGTTCATGGCGTCCCCATCCAGCGACACCCACACCACGGCATAGGCAAGGAAGTTCACCAGCCCTATGACGATGATCAGGAGACAAATTCTCGTGCGGCGATCCACAGTTATTGTTATCTGGTCAGCCGTTGAAGGCGAATTGGATACAGTGTTCAGGAATTACCGCCTTCTGCGGTGCTCCCTCCACCATTCGTTCAGGTCCGTGCCGCAATTAGGACAAACCTCCTTGTTGCCGCCTTCGGCGAACTTATCCGGGTCCGTGATGCTCTTGGAGAGATAATACGTCTTGCACTCGGGGCATATGTTCATCAGGAAGACGGTTCCCTCGCCGCCGCACTTCTCGCAGTCTTCGCCGACGGGCACGCCGCGCCGCATCTCATTCTCCCTGTTCAAAATCATCTCTTCTTCCCGGGTGATCGTCCATTCCTCGCCGCATTTGACGCATTTGACGCGAGGCTCACCACGCTCTCCGATTGGAGTGCTTCCGCAACTCCATATCTGAGTCGCCGCGAAGACCACCGCCGCAACAATAACGATCAACAATCCACCGGCTACGGCATACTCAGTTTGCTTGCCACTAAGGTTCAACTTGCCCGAATTGCGAAATCCCATTGACTTTGACATGTTCGATCTCCCTAAAAGTAATTTTCCGTTACAAGTTTATTTTACCGAACAACTCCTTCTTAATGCAACGTTCACTTCTTCTTTTTTCTATTTCCGACCTTTTGTCGTTTTTTCCGCCCCGGCTTCTCGCCGTTGTCGGCCAGCGCGGCAGCCAACACATCGTCGATCGTACCTGCCAGGACGAACTTCAGTTGCCTGCGGACCTCGGCGGGAATATCAGTTGTATGCCTGCGGTTCCGGCGGGGAATTATAACCGTTTTTATACCGGCCCGTGCGGCGGCGAGGACCTTTTCCTTGATCCCCCCCACCGGCAGGACGAGGCCTCGAAGCGTAATCTCGCCGGTCATCGCCACGTCGGACCGCACGGGACGGTTCAGCAGGAGCGAACTTATCGCCGTAGCGATTGACACTCCGGCGCTTGGCCCGTCTTTGGGCACAGCCCCGGCGGGAACGTGGATGTGAACGTCGATCTTCGGAAAAACCGCCGCGTCTATACCGAACCGAGCCGACCGGCTCCTGATTAAACTCAACGCAGCCTGGGCGGATTCCTTCATCACGTCGCCGATCTGACCTGTCAGCAGCAATTGGCCCTTGCCGGGATACGCAGTGGCTTCGATGAAAATAATCTCGCCCCCGTACGGGGTGAACGCCAGGCCAGTAGCCACGCCGGGCACCGAGGTCCTCTGGGCTATTTCACTTTCGTACATCGCCGAACCCAGGAACTTCGCAACCTCTTTTTCGCCGATGGCCTTTTTCGGCATCCTGCTCTTGGCGGCGCGAACGGCCAAGCCTCGGCAAATCGCTCCGATCTGGCGCTCCAGTTCGCGCACGCCCGACTCGCGGGTATAGCGCGTAATAATATGCTTTAGCGCAGCGGCGCTGAATTTCACCCCCCGCCCGGTCAGGCCGTTCTCGATCAACTGCCTCGGCAGAAGGTAATTCCGGGCGATATGCAACTTCTCATTAATCGTATAACCGGAGATTTCGATTATCTCTACGCGGTCCCGCAGCGCCGGCGGGATAGGGGACATGATGTTGGCTGTGGCTATGAACATCACCTTCGATAAGTCAAACGGAACGTTGAGGTAGTGGTCCTGGAAACTGAAGTTCTGGGCGGGGTCCAGTATCTCCAGCAGCGCCGACGTCGGATCGCCCCGGAAATCCATCCCGACCTTGTCGAGTTCATCCAGCATGAAGACAGGATTAGACGAACCGGCCTTGCGTATCTCCTGAATGATGCGTCCGGGCATCGCCCCGATGTACGTCCGCCTGTGCCCGCGGAGTTCGGCCTCGTCCCGCATCCCGCCGAGGCTCATACGAATAAACTTCCGGCCCAGGGCGCGAGCGATGGATTTGCCCAGCGAGGTCTTTCCCACTCCCGGCGGGCCTACGAAGCATAATATCGGGCCTCGTGACTTGGGCGCAAGCCGGCGAACCGCAAGGTACTCCAGGATGCGCTTCTTGACCTTGTCCAGGTCGTAATGGTCCTTGTCAAGCGTCCGCTTCGCCCGGCGGATATCCAGGTTGTCGGCGGTGGTCTTGGCCCAGGGCAGTTCGGTTATGACTTCCAGGTAGGTGCGGATGACGGAATACTCCGGGCTGGCCGTCGGTATCGTCTCAAGCCGGCGGAGTTGACGGACGCACTCGGCCTTGACCGGCTTGCCCATACCGGCTGAATCTATCTTCTCGGTAAGTTCCTTGACATCGGCTGCCTGCTCGTCCGCCTGGCCAAGTTCGGTCTGAATGGCCTTGAGTTGCTCGCGGAGAAAATACTCCCGCTGGCTCTTATCGACGCTGGCGCGGACCTGCTCCTGAAGCCGGCCGCTCAACTCAAGAACCTCCAACTGGTCCAGCAGCGCCTTCTGGAGGATTTTCAGCCGGCGCAGGACATTCGTTTCCGCCAACAGCCCCTGCTTGACGGGCAATTCCAGAGGCAGGTTAGCAGCCAGGAAGTCCGTCAGAGCACCGGGCTGGTCTATGCTGTTGATGACGACCTGCGCCTCGTCGGGGACATTGGGAGAAAGTTGTGCTATTCGCAGCGCCTTGCCGCGAACGTCCAGCAGACGGGCCTCGAGTTCCTTGCCCTGTGGGACCTCATCGCTCATCGGCTTGACCCGTGCCCGAAAATAGGGGTTCGTCTGGACGAACTGTTCAATGTGAACCCGGGCCAGTCCGTGAACGATAACCGTCCGGCTGTCCTGGCCGGTGCGGAGCAGTTTCAGCACAACAACGGCTGTGCCGTAGTCGTAGAGTTCGTTCGTGGCGGGGTCTTCTCTTTGTGCGTCTCGCTGAGTTACAAGGACGATTACTTTTTCGTCGGGCAGGACGTCGTCGATAAGTCGGCGGGACTTCTCGCGTCCCACAGCCAGCGGTAGAACCGTTCCGGGAAACATCGTCGTGTTGCGTATGGCCATGACGGCTGCAACGTCGGGAATGACCACCTGCAATTCTTCTTCAGGCAGCCCCGCACCTTCGGCGCCCAGTTTTACGACCGAATCGGGCTTGTCCGACACGACAATCTTCGGCTTGGCGGGTTTTTCTCTACTCATATTGACTCGTAATTGGTGATTCGTAATTCGTAAATCGTAATTCGTAAATCGTAATCGGTAACCATCCGTCTGTTACCAATTACCAATTACCAATTACGAATTACTGTTTTCGCGGCATTTTCACCCAGAGGAATCCGTTTCGATAGACCGCTTCGATTCTTTTGACGTCGATTGCTTCGGGCAGGTCCACTGTTCTGATGAAAGGCCCGTATTCTATTTCCATGTGGTGGAGGCGTAGTGCGGCGGCGGCCTGTTTATCCGAGCAGTCCGGCGGACGGGGAGCCGGCCTGGCCCCTCGCAGGATCAGGTGATTCTTCTCCACTCGTAAATCAACGACTTCAGGGTCTATCCCCGCTAGGTCGGCCACCAGGT
>DAOWOP010000013.1 GCA_030642005.1 Planctomycetales bacterium | reverse complement strand
GAAGCGCACCGCGCATTGCACCAGTACGTCAGCATCAGCCCGGCGAAAGACCAGTACTTCACCGGCATCGGGCGGGATTTGTCGAACTTACTCATAAGAATGCTGTAACTATTCAGAACCTGGTCACTGAAGTGACCGGGGCTCCTGACGTATGCACAGGCTCGCGTACGGACAGGATTTGCAGTCCGAGGTGTCCGAATCACCTATACGCGGGAACTGTCCGGTTCGTCGAGAGCATATAAGTCGCTCGGTCAAGTCTGCAAGACGCTGTTCGGAGGCGGCGATGGTTTCCGGCGTTGCGGCGAAACGGTACGGAGCGCCCGCCCGGAGGAAATAAACCGTCGCATCAACGACGCCTTCGTCAAGCACCCTGCCGGCAGCGGCTTGATATATCATCATCTGCAACTCGTATCGCTTGGCATGGGCTTCGACTTCGTCGTCCGTAACCCGGTCGGACTTGTAATCCACTATATGCCACAGGCCTTCGGCATCCCGATACAGCAGGTCGATCTGGCCTGTAATGTCAATAGCGCCGATGCGATAGACAAACGACAGTTCAGCCAGACGCTGTTTCGCCCCGGCCAGTTGTTGCATCAGCGGTGTTTTTTTCAACCGTTTCAGCATATCGGCCAGTTCGCGTCCGAGCGGCTCGGTCGGGACGGCCAGTTCCATCTCGGCGGCTGCTCGCCCGACCAGCGCTTCGGTTTGCACCGAGGCAATGTCATCGAAATCCACCAATTCCATGCAGCGGTGGAAGAGCGTTCCGGCTGTGGCGGCGTCCAGGCGAACACTCACGGGCGAGACGGGGACCCCAAATCGCAATGTGCCGCGAACCGGTACGCGCAGTTCGTGCCGCCAGCGGTAGAGCATGCCGCAGTGGTCGAAATCAGCCAGCGCCGTCGCCGCGATCGTCCCGCCGGAAGCGGATGCCGGAAGCGGGCCGATCAGATTCAATTCGGCTGCCTCGCCGTCCCGGCCCGTTGCGGCAAGAGCCTCGGCTACCTTATCGGCGTCGGCGCAGGTGGACATTATGCGCAGACCCGGCGGCTGCTTCGGCCTGCGGCGGACAGGACGGGACGGCTCGATCCGACGGAGCCGGGCGGTGAAACCATCGCCGTATTCGATTTGCTCGTTCCCGGCGTCTATTGCGTCGGCGATGCCAAAAACGCCATCGAGCGCCGACAGGTAGCAGCCGGACTCCTTGAACCGACCGTCTTTGTTCCGCCGGTCAGCGCCGACGAAAATGAGGTGGTCCTGGTGGCGCGTGGCGGCGACATACAACCTGCGGACATCCTCGGCCTGGATCGCCCTTTTTTCGGCCTCTTTTGACAGGCGAAAACTAACCGGCTCTTCACCTGACTGCCGATCTTCGTCGTCATTTTCATCCGCATCACCGGGCGGTTTGCAGGTAACGGACCAGTCGGGATTGAAGAGGATTCGGTCTTTTATCTTATGCCGCCCGACGTTGAGGTCGGGGATGACGACCACGGGGAATTCCAGCCCCTTGGCCTTGTGGATGGTCATTATGCGGATCACGTCGTCGCTCTCGCCGGCGACGGCGGCCTGTTCGTGACGAGACTGGTCCGTGATGTATTCGTCGTATTGCCTGATGAAATCGGCGAGTGCGATTTTTCCGGTCGCTTGCGCCGATCTGGCGGCATCGAGCAGTTGAAGGACGTTTCCCAGTTTCCGCCGGCCATGGAACTGGCTCAACAGCACGGCCTGATACCCGGTCTGCTCCAGCAGCCTCTCGACAATCGCCGCCGGGCCGAGGGCGTCCTTGGCGCGGCCCAGCCGACCGAGCAGTTCTCGCGCGAAGCGGAGTTGTTCGGCCTGCGGCCTGGTAAGCCCCTCGAGCACGGCCGGGGCGGTAAGCCTGTCGAAATACGGCGGTTCGATGGCCGAGGCAATGTGCAGCAGGACGTTGTCGTCCAGCCCGAAGACCGCGCTGCGAAGCAGTCCGAAGAGGGCTACGTCGTCGAACGTGTTGTCGATTACCCGCAGGGCGTTGAGGACGTCATAAACCTCCTGCTGGCCGAAGAACCCGACGCCGGCGGAAACATAGTACGGCAAGGCTCGCCGCTGAAGGGCGTACTCGTATCGCAGCGACGTGGTCATTCGAGCGAACAGGATAGCGACGTCGCCGGGGCGGACCGGTCGCCAGTCGTTCGCATCGCGGTCGAAGATGAGTTTTTCGCCGCGCTGAATCATCTCGTCGATTCGTTGCGCGACGAGTTCGGCCTGTGCGTCTGCGGCGGCGTCCGCACCGGCGTCCGGTTCGCACCCGGCCAGGAGTATCTCGACGCTCGGCCCGGCCGGCAATTCCCGCCGCGACGAACTAATCGGTTCATAGCCGGCCATCAGCCGACCGAAAAGGTTATTGACGAACGCCACTCCGGCGCGGTGCGTGCGGAAGGACTTATCCAGCAATACCCGCGCGCTGCCGAAGCGGCCGCACAATCGCTCGAACACCTCCGCCTGTGCGCCGCGGAAGCGGTAAATGCTCTGCTTGATGTCGCCGATGATGCAGACTTTGCCGCCGGAAGGAAGAGCGTCGCCTTCGCCGTCGTCGGTCAGCAGGCCCCACAGCATCCGCAGTTGTGTCGCGTCGGTGTCCTGACATTCGTCGATCAGGAGTTGGCCAAGCCCGTCGCGGACGGCTTGTCGGACCTGCCGGTTATCCCGCAGCAGCCTGGCCGTCAGGTCGATCAGGTCGTCGAAATCGAGCATCCCGGCCGAGCGCTTCCGGCGCGTGTAGAGGTCGTCGGCCAGATGCGCCAGTTTCGTCAGCACGGCCAGGCAATTCGCGGCATCGGCATCGGCGGCGCCCATCGGCTGGTAGTAATCCGCCAAGGCGGTGAATTTCTCCACAAAGGTTTTTAATTGCTGACGGTAGGCTGTACGCTGGTCCTTTCCGCCCCACGCCTTCGCCCCGCCGACTCTGCCGGGGCTTCCAAGCGATGCGATGTCATCGTATTGAACCGAATCCGGCTGCTGAAGGATGCCTGCGATAGCGGCGAGTTTTTCCTTTCGATATGCCAGCAGTTTGTCGTCCGGGTCGCTGCACGGATAAGCGGCGAGGTAGTTCAGTTCATCACGAATTTTTTCATCTTCGGCGAGGCGCGCCAGTTCGGCCCGGCGGGTCTGCTCTTGCACCAGCCGCCAGCGGGCGAGCGTCTCTTCCGGGTCGGAGTAATCTTCATCGCCCCAGGTAATCCGCCGGTTCAACAGCGTCTTCACGTCGCCGACGAGTCCGTCCATCTCTGTCCGCCCCAGCAGTTCCAGCACGTCGGCGTCGCCTCGCTCAATAGCCGAGAGGACGGCTTCTTCGACTGATCGCGTTCGCATTTGCCCGGCAAGCAGTTCATCGGCGCAGACGGTAAAGCCCGGATCGATCCCGGCGGCGACGGCGTGGCGGCGAAGCAGCGACGCGCAGAAACTGTGGATAGTCGAGATATGGGCGGCAGGTAGTTCGATTATCCAGTCGGCGATCTTTCGCCGGTCGGCCTCGCCGCCGCTGCGGTGCAGGATGTCCAGCAGGACTTCGCGGACGCGCCTGGTCATCTCGGCGGCGGCCTTGTCCGTGAACGTCAACGCAACGAAGCGGTCGAACGGGTTTTTCCCCTCCTCGCCCGCGCCGGCCTGCATGACCAGTTCGGTGAAGCGTCTTGCCAGCACGAGCGTTTTTCCGCACCCAGCCCCGCTGGTAAGCGCGAGGCTGTCGGCGGCGCGCTCGACGGCGGCTTCACGCTGGCGACCGGTAAGTTCGGGCAATTCACTCATCGCCGACCTCCTTCCGCCTCGCACGAGCCGGCGAATAATGGCATATCTGGCGATACGGACACCACTTCGAGCACTTACCGGACGGGATGGCGTCGAATCGACCTTCGCGCATTGCCCGGACGTATCGCCCGACCGCCTCCATCGCCCCGGCGAGCAACTCTTCATAATTCTTTTTCTGCCTCGGCACTTTGAAGGCAGCGAAGTAGCGATGCTTGTTGTCGCGCAGGTCGTGATAGACGCCACCGGCGCACTGCATATCGGGGACCCCAAATCGCAATACATCGCGATTTGGGGTCCCCTTGAACATCGCCTCCAGCGCCTTGGCGTACAGCGCCAGTTGCAGGTCTCTGCCGGCGACTATGTCCTTGCCCGTCGGCATCCGGCCGGACTTGTAATCCACCGCCAGCAGGGCCGCCCCGTCGGCGGTAACTATCTCGTCCACACGGTCGATCCTGCCGCGCAGGCGAATTCGATACTCGCCCGCCTCAAGTTCAACCTGTTCGGGCCGGCTGGCAGGGTCCGCCTCTTCGTCCCGGCGCTCCGGCAGGCCGAAGCCCAGTTCAAAGTACAGCGAACGAGCGGACTGCTCCCCGGACGCCTCCTGCTGGTCCGAAAGGTAATTCCCCAGCATTCGCTGCCAGTAGGCCGTCTGTGCGTCCCACAGTCGGGAATAGGACGCCCTGTCGGCGAGCCGCTGCTTTTCGACCCGGCAGGCTTCAGCCAGTGTGGCAGTCAGTTCGTCCGGGTCGATTTCGGTCAGATCGACCGTTCCGCCGCGGCGGCGGGCGAGCGTCGTCATCACCCGCCAGAGGACGGCGTGGCAGAAGACGCCGCGGTCGGCTGGGGCAAGTTGTGTCGCCGGGGCGACAAGCGGTCTCAGGCCCAGCAGGTATCGCGCGAAGAACCGCCAGGGACAGGCTGCGTAACTGTTCAATTCGCTGGCCGAAAAAACCCACCTGTCCGGGATGCGTTCAGCCAGCACCTTCAGCAATTCCGGCGAATCTATTCGCCCGTCGAATTTATCCGGCTCGGCCTGCATCCATCGACGATGCGCCGCGACCAGCCCGAAGGACGCCCGGCGGAGGAGTTGACCGTAATGCCGCGCCGAGAAGCCCAGCAACGTTTCGGCTTCGTCGCCGTCGTCGAACGCAGCCGATATTGCGGCGTTGAAGGCGTCGGCAGGACTGGCCAGTTCGGCCGGCGGCGGAACGAACTGCCCCGGGCCGATGTGTTTGCGGGCGACAGTTATCCCCTCACGACCCGCCGCCGATATGAGTTCCTCGACGAAGTTGCCGACCGCTCCGGCGGTATCCGATCCCAGGTAACTTACCTGAAGCCGTTCGTCCGCTCGCGTCGCCGCCAGGTAAAACAGCAGCATTTCCCGGCCTATAAGGTCGCTTCGGCGGTCGAGCACCACGGACCGCTCGGCCCAGGCGGCGCGGTCGGCTTCGCTGATGAAGCAGCGGTCGAAGGTAAGTTGCGGAAAGACCTTTTCGTTGACGCCGAGCAGGTACAGGTGTTTGACCCGCACGGCGCGAGCGTCGAGGACGTCCAGCACCGTAACCGCCGCCTCGGTCCGCGCCGGCGGGCAGACGGCCTCGGCTGCGGCGCGCGAAATGACGTCGGCCATCTGCCCGACAGGCGGACCGGCTGACGCCACGTCGGTAAGCACCTCGTCGAACGCGCGCAGCGCCCGCAGGTCGGCGGCGACGAGCGAATCGTCCCGGTGCTCCGCCGCCGCCGCGTCGATGCCAAGGAAGTCTATGAGCGACCGGACCGCCTCGACGTATTCACCGGCATCCGCCGACGACGACAGTTCGTCCAGACGCTCCATCAGCGCCTCGGTCATCCCGGCGGCCTGTTCGATGGCGTCGGTGTCGAAGGCCAGCGGGCCTAGTTCAATTGCTTCTTCATCGGATTCCCTCCCGCCGGTTCGCGCCCGTCGGGCGAGGCGGGCGAAGGCGTGTCCGTAGGATTCCCGACCGGCCAGGACGTTGGCGGTGCGGATCGCCATCTCGGCAGCGGCGACTGTTACGGCGTCGAATTCGCCAAGCGCCGCCGGGCGGAAATAACTGTTCTTTATCACCGCGAGGACGTCGTGGAACTCATATTCGCCCGGCAGCGCAAGTAAGCCAAGGATGTATCGTACCGGCCCGCAGGTATCCAGCCGGACCGGCCTAGGCGCTGCGCCGATTGAATGGGCGGCGAAGATACGCTCGATCGGCTCGGCATAGGCCTCCAGGTTCCGCGCGACCACGGCAATCGAACCGGGCGCCGCGCCGCCGACCAAATCCGCCTTGACGGACCGCGCCGCGGCGCTGACTTCGGCCTCGATGTCGGGCGCCTCAAGAACGGTTATCGAGAAATGAATACCTTTGGACTTCGCACTATCTCCGCGTGGGCGCCTCGAAGCCCAGCCATTCGAATGGCTGGGCTTTTGACCGGTCAGATCAAACAACGTTCGTAACGGTTCATGCTCGCTATCGGTAGTAATGATGCGGGCATTCGGGATGTTATTTCGTATCCGCTCCAGCGTCCTCGCCGTCCAGAACCACAATCGCCCGCGACTGTCATCGAGAAGCGGCAGGGTTATCAGTACCTTGCGCATCCGCCGGGCGAGCAGCGCCAGCATCTCCAACTGCGTGGGTGTGAAGTCGGTGAAGCCGTCGGCGGCAATGGCTGTGATGCCTTCGTAACCGACGGGCGCCTCTTCGTCGCCGGCCAGCACGTCGCGCGCCAGCCACATCTGACCCTCGACGTCGAACCGCTCCGTATCGAGCAGGCACTGCTGGTATCGGCGATAGACCGCCAGTAAGTCGGCGTCGCGGTCCGATCGCCGGTCGATTGCATCGGCCAGCATATCAGGCTCGACGGCGGCGCGCTTCAGTTCGGCAATTGCGGCGTCCAGCACGCCGGTGAGTCCCGGCGTATCGACCAGCGGGCCAAGGGCGCGGAACTGTCCGGCGGCGTGCAGTTCGGCGATTATCCGCTCCAGCAGCAACAGTCGCTGTGGTCGGCTGAGCGTGGCGGGGGATTTGCCCGCCGATGCGAGGATGCTTCCGGCCAGGCGCGCGAAGGTCGTAACGGCCGGGGCGATCAACACGCCGCCGGTCCGCTCCAGAAGCCCCGACCGCGCCTGCGCGACGGCCGGGGCGTTAGGAACGATTAGCAGACATCCAGCCCTGCCCACTTCGTCGCTGCACCGAAGGTACAACTCGATCGCCGCGGCGGTCTTGCCCGAACGGGCGGGACCGGTCAGGACGAACACGCCCTCGCCCGAAGCCATGATTTTTTCAGCCTCATCGCCCATACAGACGCCATTGTGGCATCAGCCCGAGCGACACACAAGCGGAGATGTTTTCAAGTTGACGATAGCATCATCCCGTTTGTTCCGATAAAAACTACGTAAGAATAATTGGATCGGGCGCCGGGAGAGGTTCATTTGGCTGACGAGTACTCCGTTACAACCTGTCGGATTCTTGAGCAGGCGTTTCGCTCGGCGGGTGTTCTTCGTCCAATGCGTATCGGGCGGTACGATTCCGAGCGTGAGTTAACCTATGAAATTACCGGCGTTTCACCGGCTGCAAAGGCGGTTGTCCGCGTGGCGGTGGACAGGTTCGTCGGCGGGGGCTTTGCCGGACAGGTCTATCGCGTCAAGGTCCTTTCCATCGACGGCGAGGCAGTCTCCGGCCTTGAGATCGGCAAGCACTACGCGCTGAAGATCCTCATTCCGCCGTCGAATTTCTCGCAAAAATTCCGCGACGCTGTTTACAAGATCGGTTTTCAGGGCGATTTCAGCCTCCAGGTCAATCCCGCCGCCGCACGCGCCGGGGCAATCTGGCAGAAACTTATCCGCCGCGCGGCGAAAATCCGCTTCGGTAACGAAAGGTGCGTCGTCGATGTGCTGGGAACGTTCGTGGACGATACGCTCGGCGCTTGCGGTGAGATCAGCGAATGGATCGACGGGCGAAACTGGCTCTTCGAGGTCAACGAGTACCTGGGCCGGCGAGCCGGAGGGGAGGCTTCAGACCCGGATAAGATCGGCTCGCCGGAGTATCGCGCCAAGAAGACCTTCATGGCCGATCTGGTCGGACTGCTGCACGAGATGGGCGCGCCTGAACTGGCGCGGCAATACGAGTGGTGGACGGCCAAGAGCCAGCCCAACGTCCTGAAGCGTCTTGAGACCGACGGGAACGGCGACCCGGCAGCGGGGCTGACGGCGGTCGATTTCCGCGCGGGCCTGGCCCTGCTGCCGGTGCTGCCGATGAGTCCGGTCGATGTCAAACTCATCTTCAAGGGACTCGCTCGCGGGTCGCTGGTGCAGTTCGACCGGCCCAGCTTGGGGCGACTCCGGCGGTTCATCGACGCGAACGCCGAGGACTTCGCCGACCTGCGGGAGGCCCTCGCGGAACTGGAGGTCTGCGAGCGAACCTATCGTAATTCTCTGCCTGACATCACGCACCATCACGTCCGCCTGCTTTACGACGGCAAACTCTGGGCGGGCATCCTCGACGGCGCGGTAACAGGCTGGCGGACGAAGGGGCTGGCCGATGACGCTGCCGAACGCCGTCTGCGTCAAAGTCGTTTCCTGACGGTTGCCTTTGCCGCCTTCGGCCTGCTTCCGATGCTGTCGGTCGCAGCCGGTGCAGGCGTACTGATAGCGGCATGGGCGACAGGTGCGATAACGTGGGCCTGGGGCGTTCTTGCTGCGGGGCTGATTCTGCCTGTGCCGATAATCCTTCGTCTGCTGCGACAACTACTCGGCAGGGGCGACCTGCGCAGGCATTACGCGAAGATTCTGACCAGCGGAAATTACCTCCGCCGGGCGTTTCTGGCCCACGTAGCCGAGACGCTCATCGTCTGGCACCGCAGCGGACGGGTTTCGTCCGAAAGGGCGAGGCGGCTATCGTCCCGCCCCGTGCGGTTCCTGACACACGCGATATTCCTTTCCCGGATGCCGGCCAGTTTGCACCGCATCCTCACCGACAAAACATTTGCCGCCGAGAAACTCCGGTACATCTTCGTCCGCCCGATTCGGTTGTTCTTCAACGCCGACGCCCGCGAGCAGTGGCTGCGAGACATGGTCGCCGAGGGACGAAAAAAACACATGCTCTCCGAAGACGACGCCGAATGCATCCTCGCCCGAATTAAGGAACCGTTCATACAGAAGTACCTCAAGGCCCTGGCCGTCCACGTCTGCACGCTTCCTGTAACGCAGATAGTTTCGGTTGCGATAGCGATTATCTACGTCCTTTCGCATCCGGAAATGCCGCGGGCGCAGGCGTGGGGAATCGGACTTGCCATAGTGGGGTTGTTCCAGGTGATTCCCATATCTCCTGGTTCGCTGGTTCGCGGGCTATACGTGGTGTACCTGGTTATCCGCGAGCGGAACTTCAAAGATTACAACATCGCCGTCTTCCTGGGTTTCTTCAAGTACGTCGGGTACCTGGCGTTTCCGATTCAGATGGCCTACCACTACCCGGCGTTGGCGCGATTCATGGCAGGGCATTGGGCGACCGAGGCGGTGCATATCATTCCGGTCTTCGGCGAGCACGGGGCGCTGATGGAGCATGGGGTATTCGACCTGTTCTACAACTGGCCTCTGACGATCCGCCGGCGTATGCGAAAACGGACGGAACTCCGCAGCAAATTAAAGCCGAGGGCCTGGCACATAGCGCCTATCATCGTTGCGGCGGTAGCGATGTTCGGCGCTGCCGACGTTATCTGCCGGAACGTCTGGGGCGCCCTGCCGACGCTGGGGAACATCTGGCCTGTAACGGTGCTGCTGCCGATGCTTCTCGGCGCAGTGGTAACTCTGGGCGCAGGCGGGGCGAAAACGATATTACGGGTCAAACTGACAATGGCTGCCGCCGCTATCTCGGCTGTCGGCTATACGCTTGTCCACACTGCGCTGACCTTCCTTCCGTCGCTGGGCGGCAGCGCCGCGGGAGCCGGCGAGGTAATGGAGCGGCTCGGCACAACGGCGATGTGGAGCGGCTTCCTCTTCGCGCTGCTGGCAGCCGTCGGAGTGCTGCTGACCGAAATCAACCTACCCGAACCAAAAACGCGAAATCACCTGTAACACCAGGTTCGCATAAACCGCCACCATCAGGTCGTCGGCGAGGACGCCCCATCCATGCGGCAATTTCTCCAGGCGGCGCGCCGGGGGCGGCTTGAGGATGTCGAAGAGGCGAAACGCTGCAAAACCCACGCCGGCGACAATCAGCCAGTCCCGCCAACCGGCCCCCATCGGCAGAAACAGGTACGTAAGCGCCTGGCCCGCCCATTCGTCGAGCGTACTTTGAGATGAGTCTTTCCTGCCGAAATGTTTTTCTGCGAATTTCCCCGTCGCCACGCACGCGACGGACGCCAGGACCACAATGCCGGCCATTGCCCCGTTCAGGTAATATGGGTTGCCCCACGCCACGAGCAGAAAGACCGCCGCAGCCGCCGCCGAGGCCCATGTCCCCGGCGCGACGGGCAGATAACCCGTGCCCAGACCCGTTGCGATAAGTAATTTAATCCTGCAACGCCACTTTGAAAAGGTTCTCACTTGTAATCCATCTCAATCCATCGCATTAGGCAGATTTTGTAAATCCGAAATCCGAATCTCGAAATCCGAAACAATATCGAATGACCAAAATTACAATTCCCAAAACACCATTTGGCAGATTTTGCTGTAACTGTTTTGAACATTCGAATTTGGGATTTTGAATTTGTTTCGGATTTCGATATTCGGATTTCGCGACGTACTACCATTCAGTATAGGCGAAGTTGCGATGTAGTATTAATCCTTTCCATCGCTCCGCAGCAGCCTCCTTGCCTTGCCGATGTACGCCAGCCCGCTGACGACTGTAATGATCACCGCCAGCCAGACCACGGCGATCCTGACGACGATCGTCCAGGCGAGCGTTTTTCCAACGGCGGGCGGCGAATAAATTGCCAGTTGAAACAGTACCATGCAGATCGCCACCGACTGGATGAACATCTTGATCTTCCCTGCCGACGTTGCGGGGAATTTCTGCCCCTGCGACTCGCTGTAACCACGAATGGCTGAGACGACAAACTCCCTTCCCAAGATCACAACGACCATCCACGCCTGAACGCCGCTGGACATCCCGCCGGTAAGCCAACCCGGAAGGTTCCGCTCGAACTCGCAGACAAACCGCTCGTCGAACGCGTAGTTGGATCCGGCCAGCATGGCGAACGCCCCGACGACAAGCACCTTATCGACAAACGGGTCGGCAATCCGCCCGAACGCGCTTGTCAGGTTCCACTTCCGCGCGATCCACCCGTCGAGGATGTCCGTGATGCCCGCGATGATGTACAGGACGAGTGCGGCGACCAGAAGCCGGCGCCCCGCCGGCGCGCCCTGCTCGTACAGCCCCAGCAGCACGAAGAACGCCGCCGACAGGACGATCCGCCCGACAGTAAGTTGATTCGGCAATTTCCAGTTCATGCGAGCCTCTGCTTTCGGCAGGTATGAATGTAACCGTCGCAGCCGGTTGGTTTCCAATTTAAAACCGAGGAATACTTGTGCGCCGTTGCTACAATGTGCGCTTGAGTTAATGAAAGGGACACAAATCATGCTGAAGCAAAAACTCATCTGTGTACTAACGGCGATCTTAATTCCGGTCGGTGCGACGGCAGGAACGCCTGCGACGACTGCACCGGCAGCGACAACGGCTCCGGCGCCAAAAGCCGAAACGCAGTATTTCGCCCTCTTCCTTGGCGGCAAGAAGGCCGGATACAGCAAACGCGCCCGCCGGGTCGCCGGCGGGAGGGTAATCACCACCGAGACGGTGGTCATCACGATAAGCCGGGGCGGCACAGCCCTGACCGTCCGCCAGATCGAACGGCACGTCGAGACAACCGACGGCAAACCGTTGGCATTCAAGGCCGTTCAGGACCTTGGTATAACGGCCTCCACGACTGAAGGAACCGTCGATGCCGCCGGCAAGGTCAATGTTGCCACCACCACAGGCCAAAGCGTCCAGAAACATATTATGGCCTGGCCGGAGGGAGCAATGATGAGCGAGGCGCTGCGCCTCCTGCAAAAGAAAAAGGGTCTGGCCAAAGGCACGACCTACACCGCCAGGGCGTTTTCCGCCTCGCTGCTGACGGCTATGGATGCGGAGATTCGCGTGGGGACCGCAAGGGACGTGGACCTGCTTGGGCGCGTCGTAACACTAACGGAAGTTACAACCGTCATGAAAACCTCCGCCGGCGCGATAACCTCCACCAGTTACGTGGACAAAGACGCCGACGTCCAGAAAACCATTATGCCGATGCTCGGCACGAAGGTCGAGCTTCTCGCGTGCAGCCGGCAGTTCGCGTTGAGCAAAAACGACGTTACGGACTTCTTCGACAAGCTTTTACTTTCACCCCCCGAACCGCTGAAAGGCGTCGGTTCAGCCAGTGCGATAACATATACGCTTGAGCCGACCGGCAAGGCAAAACTGAAGATTCCCACCACGGACAATCAGACGGTTACCCTTGGCGAACTTCGGCGGGTCGTCATTGTTACAGTCAGGCCGGTCGGGCCGGTGGCCGGGAAAACGTTCCCTTACAAGGGCGAAGACAAAGTTGCCCTCTCGGCGCTGAAGCCGACTCGCTTCCTCCAGTGCGAAGACGAGAAGATAAAGGCCCTGGCCCGCCAGGCCGTCGGCGACACTGAAGACACCGCCGAAGCCGTTCGGCGAATAGAGAAATTCGTCCGAAACTATATCGAAAAGAAGGACCTCTCCGTCGGCTACGCCTCTGCCGTCGAGGTCGCCGCCAGCCGGCAGGGCGATTGCAGCGAACACGCGGTTCTGGCCGCCGCTCTCTGCCGGGCCGTCGGAATACCCGCACAGGTCGTTACGGGCCTGGCGTACGTCGAAAGTTTCGGCGGCAGAAAGGGCGTCTTCGGGCCTCACGCATGGAACCGTGCGCTGGTGGGGAAAAAATGGGTCGGCTTCGATGCGGCGCTGAACGGGTACGACGCCGGACATATCACGCTGGCCGTCGGCAACGGCGACCCCGACGACTTCTTCGGAATCGTCTCGACATTGGGATACTTCAAGATCGTCAAGGCGACGATCCAAAAGTAACGCTACAAAGATTTGCAGGGATGCAGAGGATACACGAGATAAAACTTTGTTTTTTATTCTCAAACCTTTATCCCCTGCATCTCCTGTATCCCTGCTGTCTTTTAGCAACTTTGCCGGGCTGGCTGCGTTAAAGTATAAGAGTCAGCGATGAGGTATATTTCGACATTGGCAGGTTGTTGCATCGTTGCGGCCGTGTTGGTCGCCGCTGCGCCGGTATCGGCCCAGGGGCACTGGTGGAACTACAACTGGCGGTACAGGCGTGCGGTAACGGTTGCCGATGTGCCGAAGAAGCAATTCGCCGGCGAGGAGATCGGCGTCGTTACCATGCCCACCGGCGGGCTTCTCGCCGCCGACGGGCGCGACATCCGCATAACGACCGCGACCGGGACGCTCCTGCCCCACCGCGTGCTGATGGCCGGACCGGGCGACAGCGTCCGCGTCGCATTCGCACTACGCCGACCCGTCAAAAAGTACTACCTCTATTTCGGCAATCCCAAGGCCAAGACGCCAAAGCAGGAACTGAAAATCCGACGGGGCGTACTGATGGAGACCTGGGCATATACCGGCGGCCGAATCGCTGATTTCAAGCAAGTCATGCGAATCCTCGACCGCAGTAAAAAACTCCTTGGCCGGGACTTCCGCAAAGACGTTTTTGTGGGGCACAATCCCTTCGGCCCGCAGAGCCGGATATGCAGCATCTTCACGGGCCATCTTATCTGCCCTGCCGACGGGCAGTATGTCTTCTCCACAACCAGCCGGGACGCATCGTTTTTGTTGGTCGATGGGAAGGTAATAGTTTCCAACGGTCGGCATCATCGTCCGCATCGGCGGGCGGTCAGGCAGGGACGCATCAAATTGACCGGGGGCCTGCACGAACTAAAGGTCTATCACGTTAGCACCGGCGGCGCTCCCGTAGTCGTGGCGGCGTGGCGCGAGCCGAACGGCCGGCGTCTGTGGAAAATCCCGCCAGGCGCCTTCGCACCGGTCCGCCGGGCTGAACCGGGGATATTGGAGCGCTATGGCCGGGCCTTGCACGCCGACTTTATTCCCGCCCATGCAGGCGAGGCCTTCCTGGCCAATCGCTACTTCCAGCGGTACGTATTCGAGGCCTTGCTGAAGGGGCGTTTCGGCGGAAAGGCCGAGTACCACTGGGATTTCGGCGACGGGCAGAAAGCCTCAACCCGGCGGTGCGAGCACGTCTATCTCCGCGACGGGCTTTACAAGGTAACACTGACCGTCAAGGCCGCCGCCCAAACGCTCACGCGGACCAACGTCATAAATGTAACCCGCCCGTGGGATAAGGTTACAAAGAACCTTCTCGACTCGCCGGCAGGGCACGCCCGCATCGTCTCAAATTATGATTTTACCGCCGCCGACCCGCGCGACATCGCCGGCGCAGTTGTCATGCTCAAACGAGCAGGGATGAATGACGCGATCATCCGCGCCGGTGATGCGCTGATAGCGCGCGACAAGGCCCCCGCGTCGGTTCTGCACGAGACGATGGGGATTTACGCCGATACGCTCGTTCAGACCGCCAAGGCCCCCGCCCGCGCCGCCGCCGCACTGGCCAAAGCCGCGAAGATGACCGCCGCGCCGGACATCGCAGCCGAGATGCTCGCCCGCGCCGGCCAAGTCGCTCTGGACGACGACAAGGCCGGCCAGGCGATGCGGTTTTTTACGCAGACGATCAAGAAATACGCCGCACTGACAACCCACCGAGCCATCCGCGATGCGAAGATCGGCATCGGCGACGTCTGGCGGCATCGCGGCAATTACAACAAGGCCGCCGAAGCGTACCGTTCAGCCGGGGCTGATAAGGGCGATGCGAAGATGAAACCCGCCGTCCGAAAGGGCGACCTTGCCCGACACGCCGAGGACTACCTCCGCCGGCGACTGTTCGGCGACGCCGCCGAAGCCCTGGATAAATGGGAATATGAATTCCCCGCCGACAAACTGGAGGGCTTTTCGACGCTCATCCGTGTGAAACTGGCGACGGCGCGTAAGCAATACGCCGCAGCCGCCCGTCAGGCAGAACAACTCGTCCGCGTCAACCCCCGCAGCCACTACGCGCCGGAACTGCTGATGCTCGCCGCCGACGCCTACACTAAAATGCAAAAGGCCGACCTGGCCCGAAAGACTTTCCGACGCATCGTCAAGGAATACCCCGAATCGCCCCTAGCCGCAAAGGCAAAGATGGCGATTTCGAAAGAGTAGCCCCACGCGTCCCGAAGCCCACTTTATTGCAATCCGTGGGGCCTACTCCTTCTTGAACAGTCCGATCCCGTGGCCTTCCGGGTCGGTGAAGACCGCAAAGGCCCCGATCATCGGTATCTGCGTGGGCGGCACGACGGTCTTGCCGCCGAGGCCCTCGGCCTTGTCCAGATACGCCTGGAGGTCGTCCACCGCCACGTAGAAAGTAACGTACGGCGGGACGTCGTCTTTTATCTGCATTATCCCGCCGCAGATACTCTCCTGGCCGGTGTTAACCTGCGCATAGCCGGGAAAATTGTTCTGAATCTGCCAGTCGAACAGGCTCCCGTAAAACTCCTGCATCTTCTCGATGTCCCTGGCCCCGATTTCCCAATGCACAACAGGTTCGCCCATGATGATTCTCCTTTTGACTTTTTGTTTGTCCCGCTCTGATCATGCTCGGTTACATTCTCTTTAATATGTACTGTTGCCGTACCGGCGACGGCTAAACCGACTACTTTATCTCATTGCAATTTTACCTGCGGCGGGAGGCGGACGCCGGCGTCCTCGATCTCGAAAAACTCTTCCTTCGTGAAATGGAACGCCCCCGCGATGAGGTTGGACGGGAAGACCTCGACGCGAGTGTTGATGTCGCGGACATTGGCGTTGTAGAACCGCAGGGCCGCCTGGATGCGATCCTCGGTGTTGGCCAGTTCCTTCTGGAGTTGCAGGAAATTCTCGCTGGCCTTGAGGTTCGGGTAATTTTCCGCAACGGCGAACAACTGCCGAAGCGAGCCGACGAAGGCGTTTTCATCCTTCGCCTGCGATGCCGGAGAACCGGTCGAGCCGGCAGCACGGTTGCGAGCCTCGGTAACGGTCTCCAACACCTGCCGCTCATGTGCGGCGTATCCCTTGACGGCTTCGACAAGATTGGGAATCAGGTCGTACCGGCGGCGAAGTTCCGTATCTATCCCCGACCACGACTCCCGCACGTGCTGACGCAGGCGCACCAGCGTGTTGTACGTTGCCACCACCCAAATCACAACGAGAAGGACGATTCCGATAATAATGTAAAGCGGCATTTCCGGCGGCATGGCTGCTCCTCTAATTGTAATTCTCATTGAACCACAGAGAACACAGAGGCCACGGAGAAGTTAAAAATCTGTTTCTTGCCAAAATAAAAATCTCTGTGCTCTCTGTGTTCTCCCCTTGGGACGGCGAACAGCCGCCTGTGGTAATACGTTTTTCTTTCTGTTCTCAACGGGTCTGCTGCCGGACGACGTATTCAGGCAGGCGGTCGAGGATGCCGCGGATTAACTCGGCGGCGGCCTGGAAATCCGCCGGTTTGAACTTCCGGCTTCGCCAGGCGATTATGTGCATCAAGTCGAACTGGATGCCGAAGTCCGGCCCGTTCATAAGATATTCCATCATCCGCTGGTGGATCACGTCGTAGGCCCATCGCTTATTGGGACTCTTGACGAAAAACTTCCGGCTGAACTCTGCCGACTCGAAGTCAATATCGTCAAAGCCGAAAAACTCCGTCAATTTGTCGAAAAACCCCTCGCGGCGGATGTAGAGCGGTTTGAGCGGGATGCCGCTGGTGATGATGACGGCAGAGAAGTAGTGGTCGGAGCGGTTCTTGCCCGACCCGGTCGCGTAGTGGTAATCGAAGGCCGTTATCGGCGACTCGCCCCATTGGCCCGTCATGATGTTGTATGCGTATCGGCTGTGGCCTCGGCGGAGGCACTTGAAGTTGCTGTGGCAGTCGTCGAAGCCGTGGTCCTTGGCCGGGCTGAAACTCATCCCGTTGGCGTGCGCCCACGCAGCCAGTTCCTTGCGTCGTTGAGCGGCGGCGTAAAAGGCGTAGGCAATCCCCGCGATTACCACAATGACGATAATAACAATGAAGCCGGAATCCATCGCTCAAGTCTTTCCTCTGTGCCGACAAGTTTCATTCGAGTCCGAGTATCTTAAGACCCTTCGATCTGCCGTTTTACCAGATATTCCGGCAGGCGGTCCAGTATGCCGTGGGCCAATTCGGCGGCGGCCTCAAACTCGTCAGGGCTGAACCGCCGGCGGCCCCAGGCGATAATGTACATAAAGTCCAACTGGACGCCCACGTCGGGACCGCTCAACAGGTGCTCCATCGTCCGCTGGTGGATTACGTCGTAGGCCCAGCGTTTGTCGGGGCTTTTGACGCGAAACTTCCGGCTGAACTCGGCTGATTCAAAGTCAATATCGCCAAACCCGATTAATTCCGTCAACTTATCGAGGAAGCCCTCGCGGCAGATGTACAGCGGTTTGAGCGAAACGGCGCTGGTTATAATGACGGCTGAAAAGTCATAATCGATCCGATCCTCGCCTGCCCCGGCGGCATAGTGATAATCGAAGGCCTTTATCGGCAAACCGCCCCAGTCGCCCTCCATCCTGTTGCAGGAAAATCGGTTCAGCCCGCGCTGGAGGCACTTGAAGTTACTGAAGTAGTCGGCCATGCCGTCGTCCGGCGCCGCATCGAAATCCAATCCTTTGGCGTGCGCCCACGCGCTGAGGCGCCCTCGGCGACGAATGGACACTCGCGACCTATGGGCCGTTATCACCACTCGCACAATCTTGTGGAGGAAAATCAGCGCCAGCAATCCGACAGCGATAGCAAAGACAACCCATGGAGGTATCGGCATAGGCATCGCACAAATCTCCGCGAAAAACGACTCTCACGCAGGAATTATACCACAGCATTTTATCTTTGCCCGTCCCGCCTTTTGAGGATGGCGTATCCGAATTTATCAGGCAGGCGTTGGTATTGTCGGAGGGGCATTGATTCGAACTTGTCGGCCAGCCAGGGCGGCAGTTTGTACGAACTGTTCTTGTGCCATAGTACGAACCTGGGGCGCCTGGCGTCGAAGTCGTTCAGTACGATCCGGCGGGCCTGGGGTATCGCCAGAAAGGTCCAGAAGAAATACTTACTCGCCGCCGGCCTGCGGGTATATGCGATAATCTGCGTGCATCCCGAGCCGCTGTCGCCGGCGACGAAGACGTAATCGTCCGGGCCTGTCCGGTCATGAACCCATGCCCCCAGCATCCTGGGGTAATCCTTCGGAGGCCCGGAAATCAACGCCCGACGCAACGACTCATACGGCAGGAAAAATACGGCCACGGCTGCGAAGACGCAAATCGCCAGCCGCCTGCTTTGCGATTCGCCGCGAGCAAACCGTCGGATCAACAGACTCATCGCGATTCCCGACGCGACGGCCAGGGGAGGGACAACCTGCTTGAATTGATGCCCGTAGTAATTTCCCGAAATGTTCACGCCCAGAAACTCGAACAGGACCCACAGCCCGATACCTGCGACCGGAATACAGGCGGACCTGGCGCGCCGATACTGCAGGAAAAACAGGAACAGCAGCGGAACCCACAAGATCATATCTGTTCGCAACCAGGCGTGGCGGAAACCCGCGATTCGATCGGCAGCGGATGTACTGTAACTGACGGCTACCGGGCCAAAATATACCAACCAAGCGCCTTGAATATATTCCCATACTCCCACGCCGCCGGCAAGAAGCGGGATAAGGCTGACGCCGATGGCTGTGATGATGCCTGTGCAGACGAGGATTGAATCGGTGAGAAACCGGCCTCGTTTCCGCACGCACAGGTAGAACAGGAAAAGTCCGGCAGCACTGAAAACTGCTATCTGTTTGAAACTGACTGCAAATCCCATAGCCAGGCCTGCGGCGAACATACCGGCCAGGGACCACCGCCGCCTCTGCGCCCTCTGCGCCGAAATAACGGCAAGGGCAGACATCGCCACGAACAGTACCATAAAGGTCTCGGTCTGCGCGGCGAACGGGCCGTCCAGAAGCCACCAGGACATGCTCAGCCCGAAAAGGACCATCGCGAAGACCCCTGCCAGGTGATCGAGCAGGTCGCGGGCGATTCGATAGATCACCAGCGAACCGGCTGCGGTGGCCAGGCATCCCAGCAGTCTCGGGAACCACACGTTGACGCCGAAGAGTTTTACGGAGGCTGCGAAGAGGATGAAGATGCCCGGCGTCTTGTCGTCCACTGCATCGCGGTATGGCACATACCCATAACTGCCCCACGCCCAGCCTATGTAATTCCAGAGACCTTCATCGGCCCCCATGTTGGCGGCGAAACACGCCACGCCGGCGACAACGGCGACGGTCAGAGCAAGCAGGGCGACGATGGTTCCCCCGTAAGCGGGCCGCGGAGTGGTCTCAACATCAGTCTGTCGTTCAGCCTGGTCCATTGCGGGCTTTGACCGTTTCGCCGCCGTACGGTTCGACATCGTTCGTCGCCGTACCGGCGACGGCTAAACATGAACTACATTTTCTCTGTGTTCTCTGTGGTTATTTTGATTGTGTTTTTCCCGGCCAGTCGAGGATTGCGCCGGTGTCGGCGGAAGTTGCCTGTGCGGCGTATCGGCCTAGTGCGCCGTGAGTAATCGGCGGCTTGCGCGGTTTGTAGCGTTTGCGTCTTCGGGCAAACTCGGCCTTGGTTACTTTGGCGTTGATTTTTCCGGCGGGGATGTCGATTTCGATCATATCGCCGTTTTTCAGCAGGCCTATCTCGCCGCCGCCGGCGGCTTCGGGGCTGATGTGTCCTATGCACGCCCCGGCGGTGCCGCCGCTGAAACGCCCGTCGGTAATCAGGGCGCATTTATCGCCCAGGCCCATGCCCTTGATGTAACTGGTCGGGGCGAGCATTTCCTGCATACCAGGCCCGCCGCGGGGGCCTTCGTTGCGAATGACGACCACCTCGCCGGGCTTGACCCTGCCGGCGAGAATCCCTTCGCAGGCGTCTTCCTGGCTCTCGAAAATCCTCGCCGGTCCGGCGTGGCGGTACATCTTCGGGGCAACGCCGGCGAGTTTGACGATGCCGCCGGCGCGGGCGATGTTGCCGGTCAGGACGGTCAGTCCACCCTTTTTCGTGAAGGCTTGCTCTACAGGGCGGATTACGTCGTAAGCGTCGAATGGGCCGCCATTTATGACGGGTAGTTTTTCCGGCCTCTCGCCTCGGATCATGGCCTTGACGGCGGCGACGCTCCGCCCGGTCGCCTGCCAGCCCTGGCGATAAAGTTTCTTGCCGAGCGGGCAAAGCCTCTTGCTCCGCAGCGACCATGCGGCGATGTTTTGGCCTATCGTCCTGCCGGTAACGGTCATGCAATCGGTCGCCAGCAGCCGAGGCTTGTCAGCGGCGATCTGACCGAGGATCGTATAAATCCCGCCGGCGCGGTGGACGTCCTGCATGTGATAGATTTTCCCTTCCGGCGTAGCCGAGGGCGCGACGCGGCATATGTTCGGCGTCCGCTTCGATATCCGTTCAATGTCGTCGAGCGTGAACTCCACGCCGGCCTCGTTCGCCATCGCCAGGATGTGCAGAACGGTATTTGTCGAGCCGCCCATCGCCATATCCAGCGCCATCGCATTGGCGAAGGCTTTTTTGCTCATGATCCGCCGCGGCAGGAGCGGGTAGGTCTTTTTGCAGCCGGTGCGGATCCATCCCTTTGCCATCTTTACGATTCGCTCAGCGGCGGCGGCGTAAAGCAGCATCCTGACCGGGCTGGTCGCCAGTGTCGTACCGTTTCCCGGAAGCGCCATTCCGATGGCCTCGGCCAGGCAGTTCATGCTGTTGGCGGTGAACATTCCGCTGCACGAGCCGCAGGTCGGGCAGGTGGCGTCTTCGTAGAGTTTGACCTGCCGGGCGGACATCCCGCCGGTCTGCTGCTGCGCGACGGCGTAGAACTGGTCTATCAGGTCAACGTCACGCCCGGCGAGCCGACCGGCCTCCATAGGCCCGCCCGTTACGAAGACCGTCGGGATGTTCACCCGCAACGCGCCCATGAGCATACCGGGAGTGATCTTGTCGCAGTTGGGGATGCAGATCATCGCGTCGAAGGCGTGCGCCCGGCACATGCTCTCAACGCAGTCGGCGATGAGTTCCCGGCTTGGAAGAGAATATTTCATACCGGTATGCCCCATCGCTATTCCGTCGCATATGCCTATCGTGTTGAAGATAAACGGCGTCCCGCCGGCGGCGCGAACACGCTGCTTAATAAACTCACCCACCGCGTCGAGGTGTGCGTGGCCGGGAACAACGTCCGTGCAGGAATTGCAGATGGCGATAAACGGCCGGCGGATGTCGGCGTCGGTCAGGCCAGCGGCCTTCAGCAACGCCCTGTGCGGACTGCGCTGGATACCTTTTTTTACAATATCGCTTCGCATGTAATTTCTCCTGGGATACGGAAGCACTTCGCCTCGCAGCGGTTCACTTCGGTCTGGTTGTGGTTGGCGCGGCAGTATTCTTCTGCGACCACCATTTCTTCCAGGCAATCGGGTCAGGCCCGAATTTCTGTTTCGTCAGGCGCTGCAACGCTCTGGCGACAATCGCACGGTCGGCTGGCTTGACCTCGCCAATCAGGTCGATCAAATATCCGACATTTGCAGTAAGTCCCTGTGCGGTTACGAATTCATCAGCCGGTTTCTGTTTTGGTTTTGCCTTGACGATCATTTTCAGGCGCGAGACCGTTTCGGGCGGTGTGGAAGGCTCCCTTATCGTCCGGGCGATAAGATCGCGATAGCTCTCGAAATCCGAAGCCAGGGCCTTGCCGGCTTCCTGCCGCTTCTTGTACAAGTTGCTATTCAGTTGCTCGATGAGCCTTTGTCCCTGCGAGGTTTTTTCCGGCGTCGGTCGGCTTCGAAGCCTCTCCAGAGTCGCCTTTTTCACCTCGTCGGCGCTGCCCGGCGTCATCGGAACCCCTATCCCGACGTGCTTCAGCAGCGGAAACAGCCTGCCTTCGACGTAACGCCGATGCCTGGCGTAAAAGGCCTGGAAAGAATTCTCTTCGCCGGTGAAAACGTCCTTGCCGGAAACGTGTTTGACGTAAAAACTCCCATCCTTGCTCTGCTTGACCTCCAGCGACAACTTGCCGCCATCGCCGGAAAGGATGATCGCAAGAGTTCCATTACCTTCGTCGCTGAAAACTATCGTCCTGCGCGGCGCGTGGATTTCCTCAAGCACCACACTTATCGATCCCGCTCTGTTATACTCCAGCCTTCCCTTTAACTGCGTCGTCGTGAACTCGTTGTGCCTGCTGTTTATTATGCCGCCGGTGCTGGCGCTTCTTAGCCGCCCTGCCGCTGTCCGCAGCCTGATGAAAGCCCCCTCGAACGGAAGGGAGCGATATATCTTTTCCGCCTCCCCGGCCCTGTAGTTTTTCGAAGCCGGACCGGGGTATCGCTGCTTCAGTTCATCATCGAGCATTTTGAATATCTCGGCCTCGGTCTTGCCCTCAAAGTCTTTTATCCAGTTCTTGCAGTCCAGTTGCAGGTTCTCGTCTTTCCAGTCAAGTTTCACCAGTCTGCCCATGGACACGGCGATTTTGTCGAACACGCCTTTTTCAAATCCCGGTTCGACCTGTTTCTGCGCGGGTGCGGTCGCGGGCACAGTTGCCGGCGTGGTCGTCGGCAGCGGTTTTTGCTCACCCGCCGCGACAGTAACGGCGCATCCCAACAAGGCCCAAGCCATCAAAAGTGAAAAGGCGGGTCGATGTTTGTTTCTCTTTGCCGTCTGTGTTCCGGTCATTGCGTAATTCCTCAAACCGCACCGCTTCCCGGACGGGACGCCCGCCCGATATGAATCAGCGTCTGGATATGAAACTCTATCGTCTGCCGGCCTTTCTTTCAAGTCGGCGTCGGACTCGACAATCCCGCACCGACCATTTACAATCACGGCAAAGGAAAAGAGGTGAAAGTTGTCAAAACCCTTTTTTGCTTTTTTCTTTTTTCAATCGGAAATCGGAAATCGGCAATTGGAAATCGAATGGTTCGGCTTCCCCTGGCGAACATATTGCACCACAAGGTTCCCAGCGCGTTGAGCGCGTTGGGCGTAGCGATCGGCGTGTGTATGATGATTACGCTTGCAGGCCTGGCGAGGGGATCGCTGGGCGAGGTCGCCGACAGGTGGGAGGCAGTCGATGCCGACCTGATTATCTATCCGTCAAACTGGTCCGACAACATCACCACCATCAGCGGCGGGGGAATGTCCGATAAAGACGCCGAGAAGATAAAGAATCTCGCAATCGGCGACAATGCCGCAGTCGAATATGTCGTACCGATATATCTCCATCGAATCAGCATCGCCGGCGCCGAGCACAATGTCGTCGGCGTCCGCCCCGGCGACCTGCCGCGACTGCTAGGTAAGGGCGGAGTAGCCGACGGCGGGCGGGTATTCGACCCCGACAACACCTGCGCTCGCTGGCTGGAGAAAAAACTCACCACGCCCAGCGAGAAAGTGGTGGATATTTCCGAAGCCGACCTCGCATCCCACGGCGGGCTGGAAATGATCATCGACTCGCGACTGGCAAGGGCCTCCGGTCTGAAGGTGGGCGATAAGGTCTATTCGGCTGCCCGCAATTTCACCATCGTCGGTATCGTCCCTGCCGGGGCGATGGTCCGTGCATTCATCCCGCTCGCAACGGCAGAGCACCTGTTTTACGGTGGGACGGGGCGGTACACGCTTCTGATGGTCAAACTCCGCCGGGACGCGCGCCTCGGAGCGGTAATCGAAGCGGTCCGAAAAGACAAAACCCTCAAGGCCGTCTCCGTCAACGACTACAGGGGCATGCTCGAGGACAGGTTCGGGATAATGTATCTGTTCGTGGACACGGTCAACACCATCACGCTGATAGTGGCGTTTCTGTTTATCCTGGTAACGCTTTACACGATGGTCATTCAGCGGAGGCGCGAGATCGCGATTCTCCGCTCGATGGGCGCATCGCGGCGGTTCATCCTGCGCGAAGTGCTGGCCGAGTCGCTGATACTTACGTCGGCAGGAGCGGCAATCGGAATAGCGCTGTCGCCCGCTGCCGGAGCGGCAATCGAAGCGGCCAGGCCGCTGCTGACCGTACAAATTACCGCCCAATGGATGCTGACGGCCGCAGCGGCAGCCGTAGTCGGCGGCTCGCTCGCGGCGATATACCCGGCCTGGCGGGCAATGAACGTGGATGTAGCGGAAACGCTGAGTCTGGAATAAAAAAGAATGTCCAATGACCAATGTCTAATGTCTAAAGAATGTCTAATGACAAATGTCTAACGAGCCAAAGCAGCAAGGAGCGTCCCGTGTGTTTTTGGGTATTAGACATTAGACATTGATTAGACATTAGTCATTAGACATTAGGCATTTCAGAAAAGAGATGATACTGGGATAGAATCTAACAAGCATGGAAGGAGATGAATACATCCTGAAAGCGACTGATTTGCACAAGTCCTTCGGCGGCGGTGCGGCGCGGGAGCATGTTCTGCGCGGGCTGGACCTGCGTGTCCGGCGGGGCGAGTTCCTGGCGGTGATGGGACCCAGCGGGTGCGGCAAGAGCACGCTTCTGCACATCCTCGGCCTGATGGCCGGGCCGAACGAAGGAACCATAATCATCGACGGACTCGACACGACCGGCCTGGGCGAGCGGGGCAGGGCCGAACTACGGCGGGAGAAGATCGGCTTCGTCTTTCAGCGGTTCAACCTCATCAGCGTGCTGAGCGGATACGACAATATCGCACTGTCGCTGCGGATTCGCGGGCTGGATTCCGGCGGGACGGACGAACTGCTGCGTGCGATGGGTGTCGCCGACGTTGCCCGCAAAAAACCGTCGCAGATGTCCATCGGTCAGCAGCAGCGACTGGCCGTCGCGCGGGCCATCGCGCACAAGCCCGATATTCTCCTTGCCGACGAACCGACCGGAAGCCTCGACTCGGACAACGCCCAAACGCTGCTGGAACTGCTGGCCTCGGCCAATCGACAGGACGGTCAGACAATTGTTATGATAACCCATTCGCCCGCCGTAGCCGAAGTCGCTACACGGGTCGTCTATATGAAAGATGGAAGAATCCTCGACGAAAATCCCTGAACCGCCGGCTTATGAATCCGACGGGCTGAGCGTGAAGCGCTGGCTGGCCGCATATATCGCCTGGCTGCTGACGCTGGTTATCACTATAACGGTCATGCTGGGCGGGCTGGGCGTCTCCTGGCGGGAGTTCTTCGCCGACCCGCGCGGTGCAACGTCAGCGGCGGGGCCGGTGCTGAAACTGCTTATCTTCGCGATCTACATCTCGCTGGCCTGCACCTTTTTCCCCATCCCGACCGGCTGGATCGTCTCGATCCTGGCGACCCGGCAGATAGGTCTGTCCGACAGCCTGATTATCACGACGCTGCTGGTCGCGAGCGTCGGGGCGTTCGCTTCGATGGTCGCCAACCTGCACGATTTTCACCTTTTTACGCTGGTGCTGCGGCACAAGGGCGTTTCGCGTGTCCGGGGTACGAAATTCTACGACCGCGCCGCCCGCTGGTTTGGCCGGAGGCCTTTCGCACTGCTGGTGATTTTTAACATCCTTCCGATACCTATTGACGTAATTCGTATGCTGGCTGCGACCTACCGCTATCCGCTCGGCCCCTTCGCAGCCGCCAACTTCATCGGGCGATGGATTCGCTACGCCGTCATCGCCGCCGTTACGTTCGTCATGGGCGACAACGGCTGGCTCATCGCCGCAGCCCTGCTGGTAGTAGCGATAATCCTGGCGGGAATCAAAATCGGCGGGAAACTATTCGCCCGCAACGGCGTCTAATACGTCGGAGCAGACAAGATATAGGTATAATCATTCAAGCACGCTTAGCCCCCGGAGGGGGCGACCGTTTTTAGCCCAAGGCGCAGGGGCAAAGCCCCAAACCCTGGGATGCCGTCACGATTATTTCAGCCCCGGCGGGGCGATCGTGAAGCCTATATACCGAAGCAACGACACGACCGCCCCGATGGGGCTTGAGATGAAGAAGACATCCTTTCCCAGGGCTTGCCTTCGGCTGCGCCCTGGGCTAAAAACG
>DAOWOP010000248.1 GCA_030642005.1 Planctomycetales bacterium | reverse complement strand
TGGTGACAGGGACTGGCCACTTAAGTGGCCAGTCCTCGAGTGAATGAGCCGTTGCCCGGTACCGTGGTCGCCCCCAAGGGGCAGGCAAACACCGCGGCCACGCCACCCGCCACTTTTATAACCTCTGCGTTCTCTGTGCCTCTGTGGCAAAACATCCGTGTCAGATGCTCAGTATCCCGCTTCCTGCTACGGGGTGGCAGAGGTGGACGTCGAATTTCAGGCCTCGGGGGCGGTAATAGCCTTTTCGCAGGGCGGAGAACACCCCCCTGACGGCGTCGGTTCGGCAGAGGATCATAGCGCAGCCGCCGAGGCCCGCACCGGCCAGTTGCGCCCCTAAAACACCCTTCGTCGAGCAGGCGAGATCGACCAGCAAATCAATCTCCTTCGTGGAGCAGGCGTATCTTCCCGGCTGGGCCCACAGGGCGGCTTCGGCGCAGCGTTCCGGGTCGCCGGAGGTAACCTCGGTAATCAGCCTTTCCAGGCGTGCGTCGCTGTAGGAAAGCACGTGTGCCTTTGTCTTTCGGCCTGTGAATCGCACCACCCGGTCGCCGTCGTGGCTGATGCGCATCAGCGTCCCGATTTGGCTGCCTCGTTTTTTCCGCAGCAGGTCGGCGTACATATCGCTCCGCCGGCACTCGGCTATGCCGAACATAGCCACGTCGCGCAGGCGGTAAGGCCCCACGTCGTCGTGCGTGGCGAATATTTCCTTAAACCTGTCCGACTCGTCGGCCAGCAGTCGCGCCGCGCCCCGGCGCGTTACCTGCACCGGCACCTGCTTCAATGCCCTGTACACTTCAGCCGGTGAGACACCCAGTGCGCCCGGGTCCACCTCGCGGAGGTGCTCCATGTTCCGCAGTATCGCCACTCGCCGCCTCATTATCATCTCGGCGAGGTTGTAACAGGCGATGCGATGATTGTACGTATCGCGCGCGCCGGCGCTCTTTGCGGCGCGGATGCCGCTGTTTGCGATGACCATGGCCAATCCGTCAGGCCAGGCGATAGTCTCGGCGATGTCGAACGGGAAGAAGCCCACCCTTGCAATCCGGCCTCGCTCGCCGCTGCGAATGGCGGCGTGGTCGGCCGCCCCGCCGCGTGAGCCGACGAACCATTCGCCCTCGCCGCAGAGATCGACAAACTGCTGCGTCGTCATGTCCAGCCCGTTCAGCGCCACGGCGACCTCGGCTACACCGACTACCATCGCCGATGAACTGCTCAGCCCTGCGCCCATCGGGATATTTCCGGCGACTGCGTAGTCGGCGCCGGTGAGGCGGTGGTCCGGGCAGGCGTGCTGGAGGCGGAGGATCGCCGCCTTAGCGTAGTTACTCCAGTCGCCGCGGGAGGCGTCGAGCACCTGCCGGACCGTCGCGGAATTAATAAAGTCCATCCAGTCGAACCAGTTGGCAGAGCGAAGCAGTTCGCCGATACGGAACTGCCTGCGGGGAAACTCGCTCGCCTGCTGATTTACCAGCGTAACCGTGTCATCCTCGCGTGGCCCAGCCGCCATGACGACCTCACGATTGATGGCCATGACGTTGACGTATCCGCCTCGGTGGTCGATGTGCCGCCCGAGCAGGTTGATGCGCCCGGGCGCACGCGTCAGTACCACCGGGCGGGTAGGCCCGTAGGCCTTGATGAACGTCCTGGTTACGCCGGCCAGCGCCTTGAGCCGCTCGGACAGAAGGTCCTCGTCAGGCCCATAGATAGCGGTCATGGCGCGGCGAAGGCGCGGAGGGTTTTGCTCGATGATTTTCAGCCACTGCCCTGCCGGGCGTAAGCAGCGGCGCGAAAGTTTAGGCTTGGCTGCGGTGATCCGGCGACGCCCGGCGAGCCGGAGCCTCAGGACCTCCTCGACGGCCAGCAGTTCTTCCGGCGTATTGTAAGCCATCAGGTCCTGTTCTTTTTTCACGTGCATCAGGGCGATTTTCCCGCCGGCGCCGGCTATGTGCTCAACCGTGTCGGTCAGGTAAAGTTCGCCCTGGGCGTTATCGTCGTTGAGCGAGGCGATTGCCCGGTATAGTGTCTGCGCCTCGAACAGGTACAGCGAGGCGTTGACGCTTTGGCTGCGTCGTTCGATTTGTCCGGCGGTCAGTCGCCTGCCGGCCAGGCGGACCGGTCGGCGCGTCCTGGCTGCACGTCGGATGTCGGGAAGTTCCACAATTCCCAGCGCCCTGCCGGCGGAGTCCGTAACGACCCGACCGGCCGTCGTACTGGAAGTCTTCGGAAGGGTCGTAACGGTCAGGTTCGGTGCGGTCTCGGCGTGGCGGTTGAGAAGTTCGGCCACCACGTTCGGCTGGATGACTTTGTCGCCCATGAGTACCAGGACGTACCCGTCATGCCCTGCCGCCGATAAGACACTGACAGCCGCGGCGACGGCGTGCCCCGTCCCGCGCGGCGAGGACTGATAAACGAACGCCACGTCGGGATGCTCGGCCGTTACCGTGGCGATGACCTGCTCGGCCATCTGCCCGACGACGATCAGGAACCGCGACAGGCCTACGGATTTCAGCGTCCCGACCGTCCGGACAATGGCCGGCGTCCCGGCAATGCCGAAGCAGACCTTATGCCGGTCGGTCGAACGCATCCGCTTGCCCTGCCCGCCGCACAGAATTACGCAGACTATCTCGTTGTGTTCCATTGAACCTCCAGGCAATAAAAAAAGAATTTTACCGCAGAGCACGCAAAGACCGCTGATATAAAAAATAGATATCATTGTTATTTTTATTTCTTTTTATAATAAACACCTTTGCGTTCTCCCCTTGGGACGACGAACGGCCGCCTGCGGTTCATTTTGTCATGGTCTTTTATTCAAACCGCTCATAGCGACCCTTGTCAAGCCAATGTGCCGGGGAAGAATTTTTGATTTGATTTTTCCGTCCGCTTCGGCGATCATGTCAGGATAGCTTCGCACGGTGCGTTGCCTCGATTGGATGTCTGTTGGAGTTAATGTGATGACTAACATTTATGTAGGAAATTTGCCATACGGTGCTTCCGACAGTGGGTTGGAGGAAATTTTTTCCGCTCATGGCACTGTTGATAAAGCCTCGGTAATTATCGACCGCGCCACGGGGCGGTCTCGCGGCTTCGGGTTCGTCGAAATGTCGAACGACGACGAGGCGCGTACCGCAATCGAAGCGGTCAACGGCTTCGAAATGGACGGGCGGCAACTAACCGTCAACGAAGCAAAACCCCGGTCCTGACGCACAGGAAAACCTCACACCCAGTGTGAATCCGGCCTGACGCAGGCGTATCAGGGAACCAATCTATCTTCAGCCGCTCGTAAGGCAATTTTCATTGCCGCGCTGTTTTTGTGTCCGGTTGAAATTTGCGCTTCCTTCCCCGCCCGATAACGATAGACTTATAAAGTATAGGGCATAGGGTGTAGGGGTAAATCATGGCCAAACTGCTGACCAACCCGGAATACGGCGTGCGGGGTCGGC
>DAOWOP010000156.1 GCA_030642005.1 Planctomycetales bacterium | reverse complement strand
TGCTCGACCTGCCGGCCTGTAGTCTTGCCAGAACTTACACACAATTAGTTACACCACCGGCTGCTGCCACCCGTTACCCAACGTACGTCAGCCAGTCCTCATACTGCGGCGCCCGCCCCTCGTAAGCGTCGTTGAGCCTGCGTGCAAGTTCCTTAGTTACGGGGCCGGGGCACTGCGGGCCTATGGGCTTTGAGTCAATCGAGTTGATCGGGACGATTCCCGGAGCACACGAAGTGTAGAACGCCTCGTCGAAATCCGCGATCCTTTCGGGGCTGATGTCCGTCTCGGTTACCTCGCGGCCCAGGTCCTGGGCAATGTGGATCACGCTGTCCCTGGTGATGCCCTGAAGCGTGTTCCTGGACGTGGGAGTGAGAATCTTTCCGTCCTCGACGAAAAAAACGTTCGCTATCGGGCCTTCGGCCACGAAGCCGGAAGTGTCCAGTAGTATCACGTTGTCGTAGCCTTTCTTCTTCGCCTCCATCAGCGCGAGCGCCCCGTTGACGTAGTTTGCGGCGACTTTCGCGTGGATCGGTATTGTCCTGCGGTCGATCTTCATAATCGTGGAAATCCCCACGGAGACAGGCTTGGTAATATCATCGACTGTTGTGCCCCGTCGGCCGAAATCGTCGCAGAAAACCGCGAAATCCACCTTCGGGTCGGTCGGCAGGAGGAAAAACTCCTCCACAGGATAGTAGGCGAGGAACTTCGCTATGCCGAACGAGATGTCGTTCTTCGCGGCAGTGGCGACGACGGCCTTGAGCGCCTCTTCCGGAGATATTGGCATGTCCATAAGGAGGAGGGTCGCGCTGTTGAACATCCTCGCCACGTGCTCTTTGAGGCGAAAGAACGCCCCGCCTCTTGCGGTCGGCGAGATCGACACCACATCGAAGATCGCCGAGCCTCTGCAGAAACTGTGCGAGAGGAGGGAGACCTTCGCATCCTTCCAGTCCACGAACCTGCCGTTAATATTCGCTTTCATGGTCATTCGCTGCTCCTTCCTGAAACCGGGCCTGGCCCGTAACACGAATCTCCCGCGTCGGCAGACTTAACCCTCCTCATCTATTTATTCAAGAATAAAAAAGGAGGCGGGAGGCTTTTTTTATGGCTGCGACAGGTGGGGGCGAACCGTCAATGGGAAGCATCGCATGTCGCCGAAGGCGGCGGTGATTTTTTTTATCGCCTCGTCGCGGTCGGTCGAGCTTCTGGCAACCAACTGGGCCGTGCCGTCGCCCTGGCTTCCGACGCCCTTGCCGCCGTGGATATGCTCGGCGATGCTCTTGAGCGTCAGGACCTTGTGCAGCAGGGGGCTGGCGAGTTGGTCGGGACAGGCCGGTGCTATCTTTGCATCGAAATTTTTCTGTGCGGCTATCATTACCTCGCCCAGTTCGGCGGCGTCGCCACGGACCAGCGCGCCGCAGCCCCGGCGAACGAACGTTTCATTGTCGGCCCCCAGCGCGGCCTGGAGGTCGGCGCTGTCGGCGTAAGCGTCCTGAAGGTCGGTAAGTATCCTGACGGTATCTTTGTCGCCGGCAAGATCGACTATGAACATTTCGATTTGCCCTTCGGGGAAGATCGGCTCGATACGCACGTCGTCCGGGCCTGTGAAACTCAACAGCACCGGCGTCTTGCCGAAGATGCACGCCTGGTCCATCCTGCCGCACTGGCTTCCGGTCAGCCTCTCACCGCGATAGGCCAGGTCCATCAGTTCGTGCGGGAAGAGGTTCAGGCCATATACGGCGTCGAACGCCCTGGCGACGGTGATGCACACCGCCGCCGATGAGGAGACGCCCTTTTTCAGCGGCAGGTCCATCTTTCCGATGGTCAGTTCGATCCCTCCGACGTCGTATTGTTTGATGACCTCGTGTGCGACTCCCGCGCAATGGCGGAAGAACTCGCCGCTGTCGGTGGCGGCGGCGAGAAGGTCCGCCGGTTCCAGCCGGCATCGGATACGCCGGTACCGCCCGGAAGGGCGTCCGTCCGGTGTGGGCAGGGGGGTCTCGACGATGAGTTCGTCAGCAGCCGCCGCCGTGGCGCCGATGCCCTGGTCGGTCCCGATGACCAGGCAGTACCCCGTGTGCCGCCCGTACTGGCCCGCCCAGTCGGCGTGCTCGCCCAGCAGGCATACGCGGCCGGGGACAAATAATTCAATCGGATCGTTTTGAGGTGTTTTCATTGCGTTTCGCCGGTTTGCTTGCCGACCTGGTTGTCCGCCTGATTGGCGGTCGGCCTGTAAGCCCCGGGGGCAGAGAATAAATCGAAAGATGCGGATGTAACTTGAACGGATTATACAGCGGGTCGGCGACGAACGTCAGCCGCCAACTCAACGACGGGACCGACCGCCAGTAACATTCGGCCAGGGTGAAGTTTCCCGTCAACAGCAGACCGAAGAAATCCTCAGGCAGCGGGAATGCGTGGAGGTACGGTTCGTTGACGGCTCCGGCCGTGGCGGCGACGCCCTTCTGAAGCATCTTGACGCACCACTCGTTCACCGTCGGTGTTCGCAGATGATGGGCTTCAAAACTGGCGATGTGCCAGGCGACCGCGCCGCGGGCCCAGGTGAACGCCGGTATGTACTTTCGCAGGCTGTACCATCCGACGTACAGGGCCGCATCGGGGCAACTTCCGGGCGCGAACAGCGACTTCTTTGTATCCAGTACGACGGGGATTTTTGTGTGCTTTTTAACGATCTTGGCCAGATTCTTCAGGTGCACGTCATAGGGTGGATATTTTCCGCCGGCGTCGATGTAAAACTTTCCTTTCAGGCCGACCTTCTCGGTTTCGATCGAGTCTTTGATTATCCGGAGTGCATCGGCGACGGAAGGCCCGTCGATGCGTGCGGTCATGATAATCTCGGCGGGGGTGTTTGCCGGGCGGGTTTTGGCATACGCCAGCCGCCAGTACATCGGGTTGGGTCTGGCGCCGCGAAGCGAATGATTACCCTGCTCCCAAAGCAGCGCCAGTTCGCTATCGACCGATGCGTCCTCGATGGCGGTGTCGTTGGCATCGACTTTCTTTTGGCAGTAGGCGTAAGCGCCGCTGACGCCGTTGAGCCGAACCAGCAGTTTGACCTGCTTGTTAATCGTTGTCGGCGTTTCGGTCTGCCCCATCAGGCGGGCGAGTTCGGCCTTGTCGGCCGTTATCTCCCGCTTGATCCGGTCCTTCTCTGCGCCGCTGACGATTGATTCGCCGGGCGGCTTTTTCAGCCACCGGCCCGGCCCGTAGGTGTCCAGCCGGAGGGCGGCGACCTGTCGCATAGCGATCCGGCGTTTTTTACTGTCGGTTAGTTTTTCCACCTCTGCCTGCTTGTTCTTCAATTCGACAGCGAAGGTTCGTTTGAGTTTCTTGAATTCAGGCGGGCTGGCGATTTTTCCGGCGTCGCGCGGAGCGAACAAGGCCCCGACCGGGCGAAGTGTTTGTGTCCGCGGCAAGGGGAATTTCGCCCCGACGGACTTGAGCAGTTCGGCGTTGACCGCCAGCCGGCCATGAAGCCGAGTCCGCGCGGTCTTGTACGCCGAGACAAGTTCGCGCTGCCGGCTCGTCGGTTCGGTCCCCAGCACGCGGACGGGCACGCCCCACATCAGTACGATGCACTTAATCTGTCCTTTGAGTTTGTTGCGAGTAAGGAACTCTCGCAGCGGGTCGCGAATGTTATCGTTGTACTCCTTGCGGGAGACTATCGCACCGGCTGTGGTGCGGAGGACGACCATCCGTTCCGGCATGATATTGCGGGCCAGGCAATAGTATTTGCCCAGTTTTTCCGAACCTCTGGCGTTGGCGTTGACCACCACGACGACTTCCTGCGGCGTCAGCGCCGCGGCCCGACCGGCCGGAAGGGCCGCCACCGCTAAAAGACAATATAGCAAAGACCTGTGTGTTGTCATTTCACTCGCCGCCGTCTGTGGACGATAAATACTGTACGTAAGTGTACCAGAATCAACGCCTTGGGAGTAGGGAGATTTTTCGTTGCCGTCGCTTTCCGTTACTAACCGCACTGCCGACGGGTTGTGGCATATCGTCCTGGCCGGAATGATCGCACTGGCGGTCGTCGCCGGAGCCGGGCTGATGGACGCCTCCGCCGGAGGATGGATTGTGCTGATCCTCTGTGGGCTTGGGCTGTGGGTCTGCTGGCTGTACTGGCGCGGCGCGGAGGGCCAGACGGGCATCCCCGGGCACGTCCTCCAGCCGTTCCTGGCCGTGCCCATAATCATCCTGCTGGCGCACATCCTTGCCGGCGGCAGGGTCGATCCCGAAAGTGGGCGAGTCAATCTCCTGGCTGAAAACGACAGCGGGCTGATGATACGGATGATGACGCTGGCCCTGCTGGTGCTGCTGGCCCAGGACGTCCTGTCGCGTGTTCGGCAGATGCGATGGCTGCTGACGGCAATCGGATTGATAGTGGCTGTCGGCGCGATACTGAAATTATCCAGTCAATCCGCCGGTGAAGCCGTTGAGGCGGTGGCTTTCATCGGCCTGGCGGGGATAGGCGTTTTACTGACGCCGTGCTGCCTGCCGAGAGAGACAACGGAACGGACGTATCATCACCGTCTGGGCCAATCTGAACTTGTGGCGCGTGTTTCCCTGGCGGCGCTGCTGGTGTCGTTACTGATCGTTTCGCACGACCGGGCCGCTGCCGCTGCGATAATCGCGACATGCGCCGTCAGCGGGACATTACTGCTGGCGGGGATGTTCCTTCGGCGTCATCGCGTCAGGCTGCTGCTGGCCGGGGCTGTGCTGGGCGTCGGGGGTATCGCCGCTGTGAGCCAACTGGACCTGGCCGGGTGCAAATGGATCAGCGAAGCGACCTTGTTCGGCGCTGGCGGGCTTGAGGCATCCTTGCCTCCGGCTGGTATGTCCGGGATGGGGCTGCTGGCCGTATCAGCCGGCTGGGTCGCCCTTGCGGCGGTTGCCTGTGGGATGTTGTCGGCCTTGGTGTGGAGCCTGTATGTCTCGCGCGGCGCTGCGGCGGGCGATCAGGCCAGATGTGCGATATGGTCGGTCGTGGTCGTCCTCAGCGGGTGTGGACTGTTGGCCGGCGGCGGCCTGGGCGCGCCGGTCGTAACCGTCGTCGTCGCCGTTACCTGGGGACTTATGCCGCACGTAATGGCCCATCCGGTTCGCAGGTACCGAGGGTGGGTCGTAATGGTCGCCTTCCTGGCGGCGATGGTCGTGCTGGGGCTGGAGAGCCGGGTGGCCGGATCGGCATGGGTCCGCCCGCTGCTGAAAGGATGCAGCGATGCGGTGATGCACCTGCTCGGCGCGTTCGGCCTGACGGCTGTGTTACTGTGGCAAACCCGCTGCCGTTCGTGGCGGCGGGCGATACTCTGCGCCGCCGTCGGAGCCGCTGCTGCGGCGATGGGCGAATTGGCGCAAAAATATCTTTCAACTCGCAGCCCGCAACTTTCCGACGTCGCCTGGGACATTGCCGGCGCAATCGCAGCGCTCGGCGTCTTCGCCCTGATCCGCGCCGCCCACCGAGTCGAACAATTCCTCTCCGCCAGACCCAAGCTATCCTATGAAGGATATTTTTAATAGGGGACGCTAACCTATTTTTGTGTTTGACAAAATGTATTTGTGGCTGTATATCGTTTGTTTATGCCACGAATGGCCAGGGTTGTGATTCCGGGAATCCCGCACCATATCACGCAGCGCGGGAATCGTCGGGAGCAGGTGTTCTTTACGGACGCTCATTATCAGCGATACCTTGCTCTGCTGTGTGACTACGCGGAGCGGCATGGCCTGTCGATTCAATCCTACTGCCTGATGAGCAATCACGTACACCTGATCGCGGTTCCTCGCCGACAATCATCTTTGAGCCGGACGCTCAAGCCTGTGCATCTTCGCTATGCGCAGGAGGCAAACGCCTACCTCGGACAGAGCGGATACCTTTGGCAAGGCCGGTTCTTCTCCTGTCCGCTGGACGAGCGACACTTTTGGTCAGCCGTGCGGTACGTCGAACGGAATCCGGTTTGTGCGGGCCTGGTCAAGCGGGCAGAGGACTATCCCTTCAGCAGTGCTGCCGGGCATTGCGGGCTGCGGGAAGACCCGCTGCTTTCGGACAATCTGGAACAGTCCGACCATGTCGGCGATTGGCAGGCTTGGCTGCGAGATGAGGATGCCCCGCAGACAATCGAATACCTGCGTCAAGCCACTCGGACAGGCCGACCCGCCGGAAATGAGGCGTTCATAAAAAAAC
>DAOWOP010000137.1 GCA_030642005.1 Planctomycetales bacterium | reverse complement strand
GGTCGCTGTACGTAACGGCCGGGGCGTTGATTATGGCCGTTTCGGTCGGTCTGCTTGCAGCAGTGTTCCTCAGCGACATCGTCCCGTTCCGTCTGCGACAGATTATCAAATCGATTATCGAATTGCTGGCGGCGATCCCGTCTGTGGCTTACGGGTTCTTCGCGTACATGGTGCTGTCTCCGTGGATGCAGGAGAACCTTGACCTGCCGACCGGAGTCAATGCCCTGAACGCCTCGCTGATTCTGGCGATAATGGCTGTTCCGACGATTATCAGCATCGCCGAAGACGCACTGACATCGGCAGGTCGTGAATTGCGCGAAGGCTCCTACGCACTCGGCGCGACGCGGGCCGAAACATTAATCAAGGTTGTCATACCCGCCGCTCATAGTGGGATTATCGCGGCGGTGATACTCGGTATGATGCGTGCGATCGGCGAGACGATGGTAGTCTGGATGGCTTCGGGCAATGCCGCCCAGGTTCCGTCGCCGTGGTGGAACTTGGGCCAGTCGGTGCGGACGATGACTGCCACTATCGCCGGCGAGATGGGTGAAACCGTCAGAGGCTCGACACACTATCACTGCCTCTTCGCCCTGGGCTTTGTGCTGTTGGTGATTACGTTCACGCTGAACCTCATCGGCGAGTATTTCCTCTCACGGGCCAGGCGCGCCCGGGGAGGCACCAAGTGAGAACCCGCCTTCGTCAGTTCGGTGACAGAACATTCACAACCGTTTCAGGCCTGTCGGTACTGCTGTTGACCGGGGCGCTGGTGGTGATTCTTGGTCCGCTGTTTTGGCGCGGAGCCGGGGCTGTTGTGTTCCACGGAACGGTTGAATTCCGCAGAATGCAGTACGACATGCACGGCAGGGGGAACAAAAAAACACTGGATACCGAATCGGACCAGGCCAACCAAGTCCGCAAAGACGCCTACGCCCTGCTCGACCGCTTCGCAGCCGGGATCGACACCACCGCCCTCCAAAAAGAGGCGAGGCGTATATACAGGCAATTCAAGACGCAACTTCGCAACAAGGTCGAAAACGGAACGATTACAGCCGAACAAGCCACTTCGCTGAAGTCTATCGGCAAGAGGTTACGGAACCGCCTGTTGGAAGCGTATGAAACGACGGATTCCGCCCAGGCCCGGGGAAATCTCGATGCCGTACTGAAACATGCCGACGACAAACGGCTTGTCGGCTCGGTGGCCGAACGATTCTTTGAGTTGGCCGGAGATTACCAACAAATAATTTCCACGGTGGACCTGACTCGCCGGGAAGAATATATCGAGGACCTGAACGAGGTTCAGGAAATCATCAAGGAGTTGCTTGGCCCACGTCCGGGCAAACCGCTGCCGGAACTGTCCCAGTTCCAGTATGGGGCCACTCGCTGGAACCGTGCGCAACTCCTGCTGGACCGCCTGGTATGGAATGAGGAATGGGTGGAGCAGGGTTCGGGTAAGTCGCTGAAGAAGGTCCGCACTGAGCGGGCCGAGCAATTTGCCGGTACGGAACTTACCGGGCTGTTCCCGATGATGCAGCAGAACCTCGACCCGATGCTTCGCCCGCAGCGGACGTTTTATTGGCAGTATTTCATCGACGACAGCACACCGGGGCACTTCTTTGGCGGGGTCGGCCCCGAAATCATCGGTACGCTGCTTCTGACGCTGCTTTCGATGGTCTTCGCGGTCCCGCTGGGCGTAACGGCGGCGGGATATCTGGTCGAATGCACCGGCGACAGCCGGTTCGTCCGAGCCATCCGCACGTGCATCAACACGCTGGCCGGCGTGCCAAGCATCGTCTTCGGCCTGTTCGGGCTGGCGTTCTTCGTGTTGTATCTCCAGCCGAAACTGGGCCTGCCGAGAGGATATAGCATACTGGCCGGGGCGATGACACTGGCTGTGCTGGTGCTTCCGGTGCTTATCCGTGCATCAGAAGAAGCAATCAAGGCAGTGCCGCGGTCCTACAAGGAGGCGTCGCTGGCATTGGGGGCGGGAAAGTTTCGCACGTTTATAACCGTTACGCTGCCGGCGGCTGCACCGGGCATACTGACCGGCATCATATTAAGCATAAGCCGCGCCGCCGGCGAAACCGCCCCGATCCTGTTCACCGCAGCCGTGGCGCTGGGGCCGATCCCCGAAACCCTCACCCAGCCAACGCGGACACTGTCCTACGGCAGTTACGACCTCGCCGTCGGCGACCGGATCGCCGCACTGGTCCCCCACCAGCAGTTCGGAATGGTAATGACACTGATAGCGATTGTGCTGGTGCTGAACCTGGCAGCCATAATGATCCGACGAAGACTGGAAGCAAAACTCCGTGGACAGTAACGATTGCGGATTGTGGATTGCGGATTGCGGATTTAGAAACAGATAAAAGAAAAAGAAGAAACATGATGGAACTGGAACAGACACCTGTTGTTGATGTAACGGAAATGAAGCAGTTGCACGAATTTCACAGCGCCCTGCCGGAGCAGGCCGACCGGACAGAAATCCCCTCCGGCGGCCCGGTGATTGTCTCTGACGGTTTCTGTCTTTACTATGGCCCGAAGGCGGGCGTGCGAGACATTACTATGGACATTTACCCGCGCGCGGTAACGGCCATTATCGGCCCCAGCGGGTGCGGAAAAAGCACGTTCCTGCGAAGCATCAACCGGATGAACGACCTGATCCCTCATACGCGCGCAACCGGAAGACTCGCAGTCAACGGGCAGGATGTATATGACAAGCGGGTTAACCTGGTGAACCTCCGCCAGCAGGTGGGCATGGTTTTCCAGAGGCCCAACCCATTCCCCAAAAGCATCTACGACAATATCGCCTACGGTCCGCGATTGCAGGGCATCCGAAAGCGCAGCCGGCTTGATGAAATCGTGGAAAAATGCCTCCATGACGCCGCTTTGTGGGAGGAGGCAAAGGACGAGTTGAAGAAATCGGCGCTGGCGCTTTCCGGGGGGCAGCAGCAGCGGCTTTGCATTGCACGAGCGTTGGCGACCGGACCTAAGGTGCTCCTGATGGACGAGCCGTGCTCAGCCCTGGACCCGGTAGCGACCGGACGGATCGAAGAATTGATCCGCAAACTCAAGACCGATTATACAATCGTAATTGTTACCCATAACATGCAGCAGGCCGCCAGGGTATCCGACCAGACGGCTTTCTTCTGCCTGGGAGACCTTATCGAGTATGGCATGACGCGGGATGTCTTTACAAACCCGCAAAACAAACAGACCGAAGATTACATTACCGGCCGATTCGGCTGATACGGAGTGTGAAAATGGCTGAACTACAGGAACGACTTGAAAAGGTAGTGCTTCGCCTGGACCTGATGGGCATGCGTGTCGAGCAGGCCCTGGCCGACGCACTGCGCGCGATAAAAGACGGCGATGTCGAAGCAGGTCAACGAGTGGACCTGCATGACTCGGTAATAGACCGCGAGGAAGTGGAAATTGAGCAGGAGTGCATCCGCCTGCTTGCCCTCTATCAGCCGGCGGCCATCGACCTGCGAACGATCTGCACCATCATCAAGGTCAACAGCGACCTGGAGCGCATCGCCGACCTGGCCGCCAGCATCGGCAAACGCACTAAACACGTCGTCGAAGATGGTATCGACTTCAGCCGGTACGATTCGTTCGATTCGCTCACAGAGACCACCACCGACACCCTTGGCCGAACCGTAAGAACGCTTCGCGCCAGCAACACAACCGGCGCTCAGGGCGTAATCGACTCCGACGACCTGATTGACGAATCCTACAGGCTATTCGTCCGCAGCGTCCTGGATACCGAAAGTAAGAAGACCGGCGGCGTCGAAGCCGCTATGACAATGATTAACGTCGCCAAAGCACTGGAACGCACCGGCGACCTGTGCACCAACATCGCCGAGGACATCATCTTCCTGCGAACCGGAGACATCATCCGACACGCCGACGCATTCGACGAGCAAACAACGTAGTACGAACTTTGCGGAAACGTGCGAGCCGCGACCGTAAGGGAGCGGTCAATTCGATTATGATGACTCCGCCGACCGCTCCCTTACGGTCGCGGCTCGTACGTTGTTCATATTAACACGCATTTCACACGGTCTTCATACTCGCTTAACACTTCTTTGGCACACTCCTTTTCAGGTAACGGGTCCGGTTTTGGTCGAGCGTTCGGCCGACGGGCTCGAACCTGAAGGCGCAGTATTGAAAGGAGCAACAGATGCGAGAGATTATCGTGAGAATTGCAGTGGGTGCGTTGCTGTTGGGCATAGTCGCAGCAGTCGCAAGGAGCGCCCCTCCACCGGACAGTCGGGACATTCAAATCACTATCAAGGCCCTGAAGATGCGGCTTAAGGACCAGGAACGTCGCCTGGCTGAGTTGGAATCGCAGCAGGACCAACAGCATCTCGAAAAGGCCCGACGCGAAGCAATCCGCGAAGTAATCAAGGAAATGAACCTCGATGCCGATCATCGCTCCGCCGGTCCGAAGTGGCTTGACAATCTGAAATTCTCCGGCGACCTGCGACTTCGCTACCAAACCGACTGTTTCAGCGGAAGAAGCCGGAAGGACCGTAATCGCGCCAGGTTCCGCCTGAGATTCGGATTCAAAAAAACATGGCTTGAGGATCAAATGGAAGTCGGTTTCCGCCTGACCAGTGGTTCCAACGATTCCCCAACATCGACCAATCAGACCTTCGACACCAGTTTCTCGAAAAAGAACATCTGGATCGACCTGGCCTATGCGAAGTACACCCCCAAGCAGTTGAAGGGTTTCACGATCATCGGCGGAAAGATGAAAAAAACAATGGTTCACACGGACCTGGTCTGGGACTCTGACTTGAACCCCGAAGGCGTCTGGGTACAGTACAAGCACAAGATGGGCAACGTCGAACCCTTCGCCGGCATCGGTTACTTCGTAGTGGAAGAAAACAACCGCGACCACGATGCCATACTGGTTGCCTACCAAGCCGGTTTTAACTGGAAACTCGCCAAGGACATCAAGTGGACCTGTGCCGGTACGTTCTACGATTATGATCACATCAACAATAACTACCGTGGCGCCAACGGTAACAATGTCAACGCCGACGGAGAACTTGCCGCCGGACAGTTCCATGTTTTCAACCTGACCAACAAGGTCGGATTTAAAGCCTTCGGCCTGCCGATGAGCACCTATTTCGACTGGGTTCACAACTGCGGCGACTCGGATGGCTCAAGAGGTTACGACAACCAGTCCGATGGTTACGCCTTTGGCCTGAAAGTCGGGAAGAACAAGAAAAAAGGCGACTGGTCCGCCGGATACAAGTACGCCTACATTGAGGCCAACTGTACGCCGGGCGAGTTCAATGACAGCGACTTCGGAGGCGCCAACCGCAAAGGCCACACCTGGGGCGCAAAGTACAACCTGACCGATTCGCTGACCATTGGCGGAAAGGTTCTCTGGACCGAACCGGTTACAGGAAACGACCAGAACGAACGTAATACCACAGTTCAGGCCGACCTGGCCTGGAAATTCTAACATCGGTGCGACCTGGGAGGGAAAAGACGAGGGGATCAAGGTCAACCGGCCTGCGGAGGGACAGGCCGGTTGACCTGGCAAAATGTCGCAGTCAACCACCTATGAAAAACTGGCCGACATCGCAGAGGCAATTCTCCTGGTACCGGCAGCGGCGACAATGTTCGCGGTCGTAGGCCGCTGCCCTTTAGCAAATTGTCGGGCAAGCGCGCCCGACCTGCTCGTTCGCTCGGCGTTCTCTCGAATCGCGTTTTCCAAGTCGTCTGCCGTTGATCTCCTTGTCTCCAGAGATCGTGACCCCGCCTCGTTAAATAACGCTCTTTTAACTTGCCCTTCGTAATGCCTGAATAATCACACTCTATGATACTGGTGTCATGGCGAGGCGGTGGAGCCTTGCCGCCGGAATGGTTCACGGTTGGTTATATAAGGAGTCTCTACGATGGAACAAAAACTGAAAACGCGACAGGGCAAAGGCAAAGGTTTCACCCTGGTGGAACTGTTGGTGGTCGTTGCGATCATCGCGCTGCTGGTGAGCATCCTGCTGCCGAGCCTGGGCGCCGCCAAGGAACTGGCACGTCAGACGGTCTGCGCCGCCAACATGCGGTCGGTCGGGTCAATGCTGATGATCTACACCACCATATACGACCGCTTTCCGGCCTCGTACGCTTATCCCTGCACCGACGGCACATGGGGCACCGGCAGCGGTGACCAGGACACCAGCAAACCGCGCGGTTATCTACACTGGTCAAAGATGGTCCTGGGGCGGAACTATAATGAGAAGTTTTTTCAATGCCCCTCTATGAAGAAGGGTGGCGCACCCCGTACAAATCCGGGTCCCCAGGCGGGTGACTGGGAAAAAGGTCAAATAGACGATCTCGGCAATACCAGCCCGAACGGGTACGTCGATCAGCAGCCGGCGCGTGTGGGTTTCGTCGCAAACGCAGCCATCATCCCACGCAACAAGTTCACGACCGGCCTGGCTTACGGCGGACCGCGCGTCAACCGACTTGTATGTCCAGACGATATCCGGAATGCCTCCGGAACCATCCTCGCAACCGAATTCAACAACAACTGGAGGGCAGTGGCTATATCCCAGGGCGGCGGCGGCTTGCTGGTCAAGAGCCACAGACCGATCCAGCCATTCTGCCACCTCAGCCTGGCTACAAAAGACGTCTACAACGATGCCCTCAATCACTCCGGGTTTATCTATCCGGACCCCAACGACCTGATGAGCGCAGAGGGCATCAACGAGCAAAACGGACTAATCGCCAGCAATATCGAGACAAACGCCGTGGGACGACATCACATAGGAAAGGACCTTGAGGTTAACGGCAATGACATGGGCGGTTCCGCCAATTTCCTCTATTGCGATGGACACGTGGAATGCAAGCACGTTCACGAGACCATCAAAAATCGCGAATGGGGAGATAAATTCTATAGCATCACAGGGAAGAACGAGGTCCTTCCCTGACAAACGCACCGGCCGGACGCGGACTCATGGGACTGCGCCGAGACCCGCGCCTGGCCGGAATATACGGAAATAACGGAAAGCGGAATCCTTCTCGGCGCAAAGGAGGTGATAAGAAAATGTGAAACAACGGAGAATGACGGAGGCAAGCAAGAGGAACAACAACGGAGAATTTAATTCGAACGAGGAAACTAAACAAGGAGCAGTAAAATGACAAACCTGACAAAAGAAAAAAGGAAGAAAAAAAGTAGTGCAACATAGTTTCTGTAATTTCGTTTGCCTCAATCATAACCGCGTAGCCTGAATCGGAAGGAGCCCCGGAGGGGCGACTGGAGATTCAGGCTACGCGACGGCCTGCCTCATCCACCGGCCCCGATGAGGCCGCT
>DAOWOP010000085.1 GCA_030642005.1 Planctomycetales bacterium | reverse complement strand
GACCTGCTGCTGGAGTACCTCTTTCCTGTAAAGCGGAAACCCCGTGTTGCGTTTGAGTATCTCTGGGGCAGCGGGGACAGCGACCGGCGTATCAGCAGCACCTCAACGATTGGAGGCAATCAGCCTGGAACGCGAGACAAGGCGTTCAACGCCTTCGGCTACCGCGACACCGGTCTGGCCTTCGCGCCGGCAATCAGCAACCTTCATATTTTCAAATTGGATTGTGGCATGATTCCGCTGGAAGACATCGAATTGTTCCGCAGGATGGAAGTCGGCACCACGGCGTTCTTCTATACCAAGGACGCTCGCGGCGGAGCGATTTCCGATACGCAGGGAGCGGCTTCGTCCAGTTGGGTCGGCTGGGAATGGGACGCATACGTCAACTGGCGATTATCATCGGACGTGTCGCTGACAATCCGCTACGGCCTGTTCTTTCCCGGCGCGGCGTTCGAAAACAAACACTCTCGCCACTTCTTCTACACCGGCCTGACATACAGTTTCTGAGGACTACCGAAAATGAATCGCACATTTACATTTCTTCTGTCAATAACGGTTGTGGCGATGGCTTCCTGCCAGGCGGTCAATGACAGTCCCCGTGTTCTCGGCGGGGATGTCGGGTTGTCCGCTGTCGATTCGGCGGCCTATCTCGACGGTATCTCATCTCTGCCGACGGTATCGGAGGCAGAGGCGTTTAAAGGAATCCTGCTGGTCCTGACCAAGCCACACAAGGCGACCTTCGCCCAGGCAGTCGCCGCACTTCAGGAGCGAAAAATCGTCGGAGCAAACTGGGATTTTCAGGCTGACAGGGCTATTACCAAGGGCAGAATCGCTTACATGACTTACCAGGCCTGCGGTCTCAAGGGCGGATTGACGTTACAACTGACCGGACCGTCCCAGAGATATTGTTTAAAAGAATTACAATATCGGGGCCTGATTAGCCCGGGTGTAACGTATAATGCAATTACAGGGATGGAGTATGTGGCCGTTCTGGGGCGGATTGACGAGTTCCGCCAGACAGGAAAAGTAGCCGGCGCTTCGGACCGGGAAGGAGGACTGGAGTGATGAATATTTATCTGCGCGCATGTCTGACTGGTATTGTTTTGCTGGTTCTGGCCGGTGCATCCTTTGCACAAAAGGACAAGGCTGCGGCCAAACCCAAGTCTCAAAAACAACCCAAGCCCAAACCAATGGTTGTTACCGTCAAGGAGGTCTCTGGCACTGCCCACCGTCTCCTGGCCGGTAAGGAGAAAAAATGGGCGCCCATGAAGGTCGGCGACAAACTGGATGAAATGACCGTCATCCGCACAGGTTTCCGTACAAAGGTGGTGTTGACCTTCGCCGACAACTCTGTCGTAATCATCGAACGGGCCACCAAGATGGGTATCAAGCAGTTCCGCAAGGAAGGGAAGGTTACCAGGACGACACTGGGGCTGAAGTACGGTTCGTTGCGATCCACCGTGAAGAAGGCCGGCGGGCCGAACGATTTCCGGATCGCCACACCCGTAGCGACGGCCGCGGCAAGGGGAAGCGGGAACCATGCCAGATTCAGCGGCGACTTCGGTTTTGAAATGAAGTGCTTTTCGGGTGAATGGAACGTCAATATGGGTTTCAAATCCGCGAACTTTACAAAAGGCGAAAGCACCAACAACATACTGGCAAAGTCGATAGAGATAGCCAAAACGAAGTTCACGCCCATTGTCCGGGATGTTACCGGCGGTCTCAGCAAGAGAGAAATCAATTTCATAGTGATCCGTGGCGACAAAGGGCGAGGCAGTTTAACCAAAAAAGTTGCCAGACGCCCCGCTCCGCTGCGGGTAGTCAAAACAATCAGCACGCCTTGCAAGATTACGCCCTCTGTGCACGTTGGAGGTCTGGACACAGGTATCGGCGAATAACGCGCGACGGCGCCGTCGGGACTTGTGATATTATTCTGACAGGTTCTCGCTGTAAAGCAGGCTGGACGGGCCGGTTGCGGTGGCATATATTCATGTCATGCCCGCCCGTTCATCGAAACCAGGCAGGGCCATCCGCGGGATGTGCCTTGGCTTGGCGGCGACTCTCATCGCCGCAGCCGCACACTTCGCAGGTGTGGTCGAGCCGGCAGAGCGGTGGGCGCTCGATTTCCGCTTCCGCAATCTGCCGACTCTCGCCCCGCGCGACGACATCGTCCATATAGACATAGACGATAAATCGCTGGATCAGATCGGTCGCTGGCCCTGGCCCAGGCAACGCCTGGCGCAACTGGTCGAGGTGCTCAACACCTGCGGCGCCCAAGCCGTCGTGCTGGACATCATCCTGCCGGAACCCCAGCAGCCGCGTTACGTCAAGGAAGGCCTTACCGACCTGTACATGGCTGACACAGGTGCAGTCCTGAACGCCGATGCACCGCCGAAACTGGTTCTGGACGACGTGGAACTCGCCGCTGCGCTGTCGGACAGCCCGAACCTCTTCCTTGCGATGTACGTGGACATCCCCGACAAGGCATCCCGTCGGCATGGCAAAGACCTCACGAAAATTCTCGCAGACGTTGTGGCTACGCGCCCAGCCGTCGCGCCCGCCGAGGTCGCCACGGAGATGTCCGAAGACCTTTCGGTGGTGGAGGAGGCCCTTTCCGCCGCCAGGGCCGTCGCGTACGATCGGCGAATCGACGCTCTGCTGCGAGACCGACCTGAACTGTCGTTCAAGGACTCACTCGCAAGGCTGTCGAGCAGAATAGGTCTCGGAAGCAAGGAATTCGACATTGCCCGTCGGATATATCTTCGCCGGCGTGCGCTGCACGTGCTGAAGCAATTCGCCCTGCCGGTTTCGCCGGTATCGGGCGGGGCCTTTCCGTCCGGCCAGGCGGTGCCGCCGCTTGTAACGTTCGCCGAGTCAATGCCCCACACCGGCTTTGTAACCATAAAGCCCGACAGCGACGGCGTCGTCCGCCGAATCCTCCTGCTGGTCAGGACCGACAGCGGCGTCCTGCCGCAACTAGCGCTGGCCGCCGCCGCTGAAACCCTGGCGGCAGAGCACGGCGGGGCTTGCACCATCTCCGCCGAAAGCGGGAAAATAATTATTGCCGGCGAAAAATACCGCAGAGAAATCCCTGTCGATGCAAATGGGTACATGCTCATCAACTGGACGCCGGACAGTCCCGACAACCCCGCCGCGAGGCATATTTCCGCCCTTGCCCCCGCCGAGGTCTGGCAGACGCAAGAATCGCTCCGGCATAACAAGAGCCTTTACCTGATGGCCTGCGAAAAAATGTCCGTGCTGGTCCCGCACGTTTTTGAAGGCAGGCCGATGCGGAAATATTTCGCCGAGGCCGCCGAAATATCGAGAAAGATTCACCTTGCCCGCCAGGCGCGCCAGTCGGCCCTGCTGTTCAGGCCGGCCGACGTGCCCGAAATCCCACACGCGCTGCTGAAACAACAAGCCGACCTGGACAAAACAATCGAACGTGGCTGCCGGGAAATGCTCGCCTTTATCGACGAGATGCTCGCCGGGGCGGACCAGACCGGCGGTCAGGCGGACGAAATCGAAAAACAGGTCCGCTCGCTGCGAGAACTGATCCGGAGAAGCGAAGACCAACAGCAGGGAATTCAACGGCGTCTGAACGATGCGATCCGGCGAGTGCGAAAAGAAGTGGCCGGCAGAATATGCTTTGTCGGCTCGACGGCGACGGGAGCAGCCGATTTTATCCCCACGCCCGTGCACCGACGAACCCCCGGCGTCGTCATGCACGCGAATATATTCAACACCATCGTCTCAGACAAATTCATCCGCGCTTCGAGCGGATGGGTCTCGGCGATGCTGATACTGCTGGCCGGGATGCTGGTGGCGTTGATAACCACCACTCGCGGGCCGATTGAATCGGCCATCCTCCTGACAACGGCAATCGTCGGCTACGCCTTCGTGGACGCCGGCGTCTGGAAGGGATGGATGTACTGGATGGTGGCTGCCGGCCCGGTCGCCACGATGCTGCTGGTATTTACCGTCATCACCGTCTATCGCCAACTCACCGAGCAGCGCCATCGCAGGCAGATAACCAGCACCTTCAAACAATACCTCTCGCCGGCGATGGTCGATGAACTGGTTCACGACCCGTCCCAGGCCTCGCTTGGCGGGCAGAAGAGGCAACTCAGTTGCCTCTTCTCCGACCTGGCGGGGTTCACTTCTCTCTCGGAACACCTCGGACCGGAAGGGACCGTAGGTCTGCTGAACCGATACCTCGACCGCGTCGGGGAGATTCTCCAGGGCCGATACGGCGGGACGCTCAGCAAATACGAAGGCGACGGCATTTTCGCCTTCTTCGGCGCGCCGATCCGGCAGGACGACCACGCCGCCCGCGCGATCCTCTCGGCCATTGACTGCCAGGCGTTCCTTCCGGAACTGAATCGCGAATTGCGCAGCGAGCAGCTCCTCCCGGAAGGAGACGAACTTTCGGCCCGGATCGGAATCACCGCCGGGGAGGTCTTCGTCGGCAACATGGGCTCGACGCAACGGGTCGCCTACACCGCTATCGGCGACGCGGTGAACCTTGCCAGCCGGCTTGAGACGGCCAACAAGTTCTTCGGCTCGGCAATTATGGTCAATGACGAGGCCTGGCAAACGGCAGGGGATGAACTGATAGGCCGACCTTTGGGGAAAATCATCGTCGTCGGCAAGACCGAGCCGGTGGCGGTATGGGAGCCGCTGACCCGCCGGTCCGACGCCGACGGGCAACTCCGCAAATTCGTCGAGGATTTCGCCCGCGGCGTCGAACTCTACGCCGCCGGCGATTTCAAGACCGCACGGAAACAATTCCAGACCATCCTTACCGAACGAGACGACGGACCCGCCCGACGCTACCTGCAACTTACCGACCAGGGGCCTGACCAGGCCGACTTCGACGGTATAATCCGCCTGACGGAAAAATAGGCGTGGATACAGCATCGCGCGTTATAATACATCAGGAATAAACGATTTGAGGATTCGACTGATGGATGAAACGAAGTTGCTATCGCGGATTACCGTGAACCCACAGATTTTCGGCGGCAAGCCGATTATTCGCGGGCGACGATTGGCGGTCGAGCACGTTCTTGGAATGTTGGCCGCCGGTTCGGACGAGCAGGAGATTCTTGAAGGCTACGATTGGCTGGAGCCTGACGACATTAAGGCGTGCATGGCCTGCCGAACATAACGAACAGTTGGAACAAGGAGCGTTAATCGTCGCCGAGTCAGGCCGAATCCGCACCCGAATGCCCGAAGCCTGAATTATTGCCAAGTCAATGCGAGTTATACCCGGCTACGATTTCCGGCAGTTGGTGCAGCGAGGTGATGCGGTGGTCGGGGCGGATCCGGCGGCTACGTCGTGCGCCGCTGGGGTCCTTCAGGATGGTAATCATTCCGACCCGGGCTGCGCCGGCGACGTCGGCTCGGAGTTTGTCGCCGACGAAAATCGCCTCGCCCGGCAATATGCCAAGCCGCTCCAGGCACATGCTGAAAATCTTCGGGTGCGGCTTGCGATGGCGGACGTCGCAACTGTACAGACGCGTCGGAAAATACTCCAGCAGCCCCAGTTGGGCCATGTGCCGATCGAGCACCTGACCCGGTACGAAGGTGTTGCTGACCACCGCAAGGGCCAGCCCGTCCCGACGGAAGCCTTCCAGTATCTCACCAAGGCCGTCCTCGACGGTAACGCATCGGCTTATCGGCTCGTACCAAAGCCATGCCAGTTCTTCTGTCTGTTCCGGGGTGAGGTTATGGCCCATCGCTCTGCCGGTCCGGCCAAGCACGTCAAGGGAATTGAATTCCCGCCGGGTCAGGTGGCTCTTCAATACGTGCCACTGCACCGCCCGCAACTGCCGCCGATGAAACTTCGCAAACTTCGGCAGAGGCTGGCTTATACGCTGAAGATACGCATAGGCCCCGCGAGCGCCCTCGGCGAAGAGTTTCAGCGTGTCCACCGGGCCGAAGTCCAGAAGCGTATCGCCCAGATCAAACAGGATGCCTTTGATTCTCGTCATCAGACCTCGTTACCGATTGCAACAAAAGAATAGCAGGGATACAGGGGATGCAAGGGATAAAGATTTTTTCTTTTTTTCTTTATCTAAATTTTTATCCCGTGCATCCCCTGTATCCCTGCTGATGCTTTGTTTCGCTGACATTGACTCTCGTGCCACTTGCATCCGACCGCACCCGATTGTGAAGTGCGGACGATTATAGTGGAACTCGCCTGGCCCACAATACCGGATAAAAAACCTCCGGCTACCCATGTTGGACGACCGGAGGCTTGCCACGGCTAAAAAAACAGCCGTTGTATCGAAAATATCGCTGTATAGCAGGAATCTCCCATTCCCGATAATGAGCAGGATAATGTAACAAACCTGCTCAATTCTGTCAATGCCGCCGGTGCGACTTTTTCATAGACGGGCAGTTGCCTTATCTCCTTATAACGTAGGGTGTTACGAGAAATGCCCGCAGATTCCCGCCTTTTTTCCATAAAATTTCTTTTTACTGGTAAAATACGGGGAAGGATCGGTGCTTTGGGCTATAAACCATTTTGTAAAAAAGCCTTACGTTTGGCGACTCTGTCTGGACAGGCGGATTTCGGCATCGACTCCGGCGGCCAGCACGTCGCAGGCCCGTCCGCCGTTGACGGCCACCTCTACCAGCGACATGGAGTTTATCAGCGCCAACGGCCCGCCGGATTCGGCGAAGGCGTAAGCGACCTTCAGAGGCCCGATTTTCCTGCCCGCAAGGGCGACCTCCACGTCGGCCGGTTCGTCGCCCCAGGTCGATTGCAGCAACTCGGCTGATATGTCGCTTATGAGGTTGCCGAAATGGTCCACATAGATAACCCGCCCGATGAGCGAGCCGTCCGTATCTACGTAAGGCGCGGGTACATCGAGGAGTTTGAACTTATCCGGCGTCGGGCCTAGCCGATCCATTGCCAGTCCGCCGGCCAGGTGGGCTGCTACCGGGGCGATGATGTCCCGGCCATGGAAGGTAGGCGAAGTCGCAGGGGTGAGGAAGTACCTTTGATTGCGTACGACGACGATCTGCTCCAGCGGCTGGTCCTGCTCGATAAGGCTGATTACGCCGTTGTCTGGAAAGACGATCGTCTGTCCGGCGTATTTGGCTGCTATGATTCGCCGGTCGGTCCCGACGGTCGGATCGACGACGACGCAGTGGATCGTTCCGGGCGGGAAGTACGGCAGTACCTGCCGAAGCACGAACGCTCCGGCCAATATGTTCCCCGGCGGGATGTCGTGCGTTATATCGACCACCGTTGCAGCCGGGGCGATACCCAATATCACGCCTTTCATCTCGGCGCTATACGGGTCGGACCAGCCGAAATCGGTCAGAAGCGTTATAATGCGTTGTTTCGGCATTGTATTTATCTCCCCCGACGGATAGCTATCCGTCGGCTTTAGGTTATGTATAATATCCTTATCAATGGATACCTGCGAAGGCAATTTTGCCGGCCTGCGTCGCGCGATGGTCGAGCGTCAACTTCGCGCCCGCGGCATCAGCGACGAACGAGTCCTGGAAGTGATGACCGACCTGCCGAGGGAAAAGTTCATCGGCCAGGCCCACCGGCATGAGGCATACGAGGACCGTCCCTTGTCCATCGGTTCCGGCCAGACTATCTCCCAGCCTTATATCGTGGCGCTGATGAGCCAGGAACTGGCTGTCGCCCCTGCCCACCGCGTCCTGGACGTCGGCGCGGGCAGCGGATACCAGACGGCGATCCTGGCTCGCATGGGGCGGGAAGTATTCGCCATCGAGCGGATTGCCGAACTGGCCGGCCGGGCCGAGGCGGTGCTGGCGGAGTTGGGCATCGACAACATAACACTGACGGTCGGCGACGGGACTCTCGGCTGGGCCGAAGAAGCGCCGTTCGACCGGATAATCTGCGGCGCCGCCGGGCCTGACGTGCCGGAAGCGTGGATCGAACAACTCGCCGAAGGCGGGCGGATCGTCATGCCCGTCGGCGGGCCTGAAGTCCAGAACCTCATCGCGATCGAAAAACACGACGACAAAATCACCCGCCGGAACATCTGCGGCGTACGATTTGTCCGACTCATAGGCCAACAGGGATGGGGCGAGAACACATAAGAACTCATCCGGCCTTGACATCATCAGGCGGGCGGATATTATCGCAATGCGTCGCCCGGTGCATCCGCGACCGGGACAAGGGGCTTATGATGAAACGTATCGCTATTGTCATTGCAGTGTCAGTCCTTGCTGCTGCGGGCTGTAAGAAACCCACCGGCCCTCAGACCACGGAAACCGCGGCATTGCCGGCGCCGTCTCGCCCTGTCAGCAGGCTTATGCCCGTAGCGACCCCGACGGAAACAACGACCGCTACAGAGACCACCGCCGCAGCGGCAACGCCCGTCGAAGCGTCCCGCGGGGGACGTCCCAGGGGGACGCCCGCTCCCGCCTCGGCCAGAACCTACACGCTCCGCAAAGGCGATACGCTCTGGTCGGTGGCAAAGAAGTTCTACGGCGACGGCAAACGCTGGAAGGAAATCGCCGCCGCAAACGACATCGCCGACGAATCGAAACTGCCGGTCGGGAAAGTCCTGCAAATTCCATGATCGGGTATATCCGAAACCAGAATCGGCCGGGATTTGCGTGCAGTCGCCCCCGGCGGGGTAATTTCCAAATTCCAATTTTCAATTTCCAATTGATTGAAAGAGCCGCTGGATATTTTTTCATTCGGAAATTGGAAATCGGCAATTGGAAATTGGAAATTTAAGTGGCATCGCTTGAACTGGACACACCGGTTCAGTACGTCAAGGGCGTCGGTCCCAGCCGGGCCGAGCAACTGGCCCGCTCGGGCGTCCGCACGGTCGAGGACCTCTTGTTGTACTTTCCCCGCCGGTTCAATCTCCGCCGGCAGGTCCAGTCGATCAAGACGCTTCGCGGCGACGAGCCGGCAGCCACCGTCGCGGGCGTCGTCCGCGAAACGAACTACAAGCCGTTCGGACGCAAGCCATACTTCGAATGCGGACTCGATGACGGCTCCGGGTGGGTCGTTGCAAAATGGTTCCACGGGGGATACCTCAAGGACCGCATCAAGTCCGACATGCACCTTGCCATCAGCGGGAAGGTCTCCGTCTATCGGGAAACGCTTCAGTTCATCAACCCTCGGTGGGAGGTGATTTGGGACCCTGCCGGGACTAACCTCGATGCCGACGAACTGCTTCCGGTGTATCCGACCTGCGGGCCTCTGCCGAGCGGGCTGATAGCCAATCTTATCAAGCGCATCCTGCCGGAGGCGTCGCGTCTGTTCGCGCGGTGGTTCGACGATGAATATCTCCGCCGGCGCGATCTTCCGCCCCGCCCGGCCGCTATTGCGGCGATGCACCAGCCTGAGGATAACGCCGCATGGACGCTCGCCCGCCGCCGACTGGCATACGACGAATTTATTCTGATGCAACTGGGAATCGCGCTTCAGCGGATGCGTAGCGTAAGCCGGCCCGCCCACCCGCTGGCTGTCAGCGATGAGATTGACCGGCGCATCCGGGCGCGTTTTCCATTCGGCCTGACGGCTGCACAGGACCGCGCCGTCGGCGAGATCGCCGCCGACCTGGCCCGGCCCCGGCCGATGAATCGACTGCTCCAGGGCGACGTCGGCTCCGGCAAAACGGTCGTAGCCCTTTATGCCGCACTGGTGGCCATCGCCCATCGCAAACAGGCCGCCATCATGGCCCCGACCGAAATCCTTGCCCGCCAGCACTATTCCAAGGTCGAACAATACCTCGCGAAATCTCGCGTGCGGACGGCGCTGCTGGTGGGGGCCCAAAGAGCCGCCGAAAGGGCGGACATTCTCGAAAAACTGGCCGCGGGCCGGATCGACATCGTCGTCGGCACGCACGCACTGCTGAGCGAAAAGGTCCGCTTCCGCTCGCTGGCCGTAACGGTCGTCGATGAGCAGCACAAGTTCGGCGTCCGCCAGCGCAGCGGGTTCAAAGCCAAGGGCTACGCGCCGCACTGCCTGGTGATGACCGCTACGCCCATCCCGCGGACGCTGGCGCTGACGGTCTTCGGCGACCTGGACGTCTCGGTTATCGACGAGATGCCGCCGGGAAGAGGCCGGACAGAGACACGCTGCATCGAGAAATCGCGGATGCCCGAGGTTATCGAGTTCGTCCGCGGGCGACTGGCCGACGGGCAGCAGGCGTATTTCGTCTATCCGCTGGTAACCGACGCCGGCAACTCGCAACTTACCGCCGCTCAATCCGCCTACGAGGAATTGTCGAAAGACGCCTTCGGCGAATACACCGTCGGGCTGATTCACGGGCAGATGCCAACGGCCGAGCAGCAGTCCGCGATGAATCGCTTCGCCGCCGGCGAGGTCCGCGTCCTCGTCGCCAGCACGGTTGTCGAGGTCGGCCTGGACGTGCCGAACGCCAACGTGATGGTGGTCGTCAACGCCGAGCGCTTCGGCCTGGCGCAACTGCACCAACTGCGAGGCAGGATCGGGCGAGGCGCCGAAAACGCCGTCTGCATCCTCGTCGCCGGCTCGAAGAACCCAATCGCCACGGAGCGTTTGCGGGTACTGGCCGAAACGAATGACGGCTTCAAGATCGCCGAAGCCGACTTGCGCCTTCGCGGTCCGGGCGAATTTTTCGGTACGCGCCAGCATGGCCTGCCCGAACTGAAGATCGCCGACCTCATTGAGGATTACGAACTGCTGCGAATCGCCCGGCGCGACGCCTTCGCCATCGTCCGTGCCGACCCGGACATCTCCGCCCCCGAACACCTGACGCTCCGAGCCGAGATGCTCAAGGCCTACGGCGGACGAGTGGGACTCATCGCCGAAGGGTAACAAGAGCGGAACAATTCGGAAAGATTGGGAAAGATTGGGAAAGATACGGAAAGATTCGGAAAGAATGGGAAAGATTGGGAAAGATTGGGAAAGTTTAGGAAAGTTTAGGAAAGTTTTAAAAACACGTAAATCGTTTGCTGACAATCACTTGCGTATTTTCCCCCCGAAAATCACCCCGTTTTTG
>DAOWOP010000161.1 GCA_030642005.1 Planctomycetales bacterium | reverse complement strand
TGCTGATTGCTGATTGCTGATTGCTGATTGCTCTTTTCCTATTTTTGACAAATCGGCAGGTATCCATATGGCAACTGGAGGACAACCGTAGCAATGGCCGTTCCGTAGGTTGTTCCTACGCTGTCGCCCATCCACGAGCCATCGACGTTCTGAAGTCTCATAAGTCGGTCTCGAATCTGTGGGTAGTAGTTTTCCCAGTCCACCCCGCTGCGTTGATACATTGCCTGGGCCATGTAAAAATGCGTGTAAAAGTAATGCCCGCCGGAGCGGTTGACGTTAACGGACCGCTTGCAGTATTTGACCAGTTTTTCGACCATTTCTGCTTCTTTTCCGAGTCCGCCGGATCGCCGGTCATAGACGCCGGCGGCGTAGAAGCAGGCGATAGCGGCCGCCGATATCGCCGGACGCGAAGAACCTCGGCTTCGGGCGGAATAGCAGATTCCCCCGTCGCCCATCTGGCAGAGTTTCAGATACGCCACCGCGCGCTCGATAGTGCTGGCGGGCACCTTGATTCCGACGTTCCGACAGGCGCGCAGGGCCTGGAGTTGCGTAACCGTTACCGAACCCTCGTCGGAGTTCTGCGTAGGCGTGTAGATCCATCCGCCCTTGCTCGACTGCGACTTGGCCGTCAGCGCCACCGCCTTGTCCAGGACCTTGCGAATCCGCTCGCTTATTTCCTTGTTCAGGTCCACTCCGTAGCACTGGGCCAGAAAGAGCATGGAGAACCCGTGCCCGTACATGCTTCTGCTTTCGCCGGTAGGCCCGCAGATCAGCCCGCCCTTGCCGCTCTCGGCGAGGCGAAGGACGTAAAGCATCGCCTTTTTGACCTGCTTGTAATACGGGCCTGTCTCAGGCGTCGAACCCGAAGCCATAAACGCCAGCCCGCTCAGCGAGGTCATCACCGCCGGATAGTTGTACGAGCCGTACCCGGCGAACCAACTGCCGTCGGCGCGCTGGGTCCTTTTGAGATACTCCAGACCTTTGTCGATGGCCTTGACGGTTTCTGGATGCATCATTCTCGGCAATACCCGGCTCGGAGCCGCTGCGCGGGCCTGCTGCGGCGGGCCTGAAAAACGCCCGCCGTGGTCCCACGGCGCCATTACCAACGCCGGAATTACCGCCAGTATCAGAATGTTCCTTTTAAGTCGTCGCATATGGACCTCTTTTACCATTATTGCCGCTTCCCGTAAACTTCCAGCCCCTTGTGCGTTTCGGCTACGAGCCGGTCGGTCGTTATCGCCGGAGACGACAGCAGCGTATGCCGGGAGTTGCGATAGGAACGATGAATCGCCGCAGTGTTGGGCAGCGTCAGTTTCTGGGCGACTTTGCCGGCGTCGGTCTCGATTATCATCACGACGGGAGAATCGTTGTGGTTTTGTCCCTTGACAAGCGTGCAAAGATGCTTTCGCCCGACCTGAACAGGCATAAGGTATGAGTATCTCGATCCTGCATTATTTATTGCCAGGTCAGCCGACCACAGCACGTCAGATGAGGTCAGGTCGAAGGCGTGCAGGCTGGGGGACATGCAGAAGCAAACCCCCTTGCCCCTCACCGCAGTTCCTCTGGCATGGACCACCGAACCGGCTGCGACGTAGAGCCTGCTGCCGGCCACTACGGCATGGATCGGTATGGCGGTCTTCCCGCCTACCGGCTTTGTCTGGAAGGTTCGCATGATTCGCCCCATCTCGGACAGGCTTCGCAGTTCGACCACGCCGCTGCTGGAACTGGGCGAGAGCAGCACGTGCGCAGCGGTAACGCCCAGGATCGCCGGTTTGAGATTTTCGGCCAGTTCGATCGACCAGATTGGCTGGTCAATTCCCAGGATCGGCTCGATGAGCCGGAGCGATTTCCCGTCGCAGACCACCACCAGTCCGTCGGGCGTCAGGTGCGCCTGGGGCATGTTCGGCGCCAGTGAAATGTTGCCGAGCAACTTCCCCGTGGCTATGTCGAAAACACCGGCCTGCCAAATGGTTGTTCGCCCGTAACAGACCAGCAGGGTTCCGCCGGCAACCTGCGGTGGGGCGCGCCACGGTCTCTGCTGCGGGGATATTTTGTAATTCCAAAGTTCTTTGCCTGTGTGCATGTCTAATACAAAAATATTCCCGTCGCGCGTCAGAGCTGCGAACCTGTCTTCAGCCATAACCATGAAGTGAAGATTGGCTACCATTCTGTCGCTCGCGCTTCGCCGCCAGAGGACCCTTCCCGTCTTTACGTCCACGCCGACAATCCCCCCCCGCCAGCAGCCGACCACGAGCACAACCGAATCGCCGGTCAACCCGGCCCGGAGCATGAAAGAGGTGCTCGAGCGAAATGCGCGTTTGGTATCTATCAGCGGTATCGTTTCCCACTGAATCGCCTCTTTGAACGTTCCGGCAGCCGGGTCGAACCTGGCAATTCGCCCGCCGGCCAGCAGGAACAAACTGTCGCCGCAGCGTACAGGTCGGCCGTCGGCATCGCGGAGGATTATCGCCGATTCAGACTCTGGGCCCCTGAATATCTGCTCAAGCGGCGGATTAATCGGCCCGGGAAACGCCGACGGCACCGGCTGATACTGGCCCATACCGGAGGCCAAACGCCTCAAAGCCTCACCGGCAGAACCGGAAACGCCCGCAAAGGAAACGCTCGTATCAGGCTGAACCTCTTCAAGCCCACGAAGCCCAAGCCACATCACACGGGGATTCATCTGCCGATACACCATCGCCAGGCCAAGGTGCGCCGAAGCGGAAAGTCCGCTGTCGGGATAATCGCTGTTGATTCGAATGAGGTCTCGTCCGGCTGGGACAAGCAACTTCCGGCAGGCCAGCCCTTTCAGGTGCAATGCCTGTCGGTAGCGAGATTCAGCCGACCGCAGCAGCGCCATTGGTGCGTGCACGCTGTGGCGATAAGTATCCGCCACGCGGACCATTGCTTCGGCCTCATCGGAGGCGACGGCGGCGGCCAGGGCGGATGACGCCTTTGCGTCAAAAACCCCGTAGCATCTCTGCCCGTGCCTGGCGATCAGGTCCTTTATCAGGCAATGTCCCAGTTCGTACCCGCCGAAGCGTTGAGTGTCTATATTGTCGCGGACGAACGGATCGGCGTCGGCGCCAATCTGGACGTCCGCTAGGTCAACCTTGGCGTATTCCGTCGTGATTTCCTGGGCAAGTTCCGCCGACTTGGCGCCACCTCCGATATTAGCGTAATACTTCACCAGGCGAACCTGCATTTCCCCCCGGCTGCGATCGCTGTAGGCGTAAGCCCGCGCCTTGTTGTAAAAATCGAGCATCACCACGGAACTTGACGACCTGCGGTCAGCCAGGGACACGTACGTCCGGTAGAGCATCTGGCTGGTCTTGGCCAGCAGGACGCTGTTACCTTCGTCTTCCGCGATTTTGCGGACCCTCAGCAGGTCTTCCAGGGCCTTTTGGGGCCTGCCCGCGCTGAAAGCGTTCACCGCACGATGATAAAGCAGGTCCTGAATCTCCTCCGGCGGGACCTCGGCCATCCGGGCGGTAAGTTCGGCGTGAGCATCCTCGAAGGTAAAATACGCCGACAGTCCGGCGGCATTAGCCGCTATCAACTTTCCGTCAGCGCCGATGAGGTTGCCCAGAATCGCATCGGGTTCCACCAGCGGAAGGCGTCTTACGTGGAATCCCGGCAGGGATACTCGAACGACTTCGCCCCGCCCCGAAGCGAGAATAGCGTCAGACGTTACAGCCGGTCGGCTATGGACGCCGCTGACGCCTTCAGCCTTCCAGATGTCCCGACCGGTAACTGCATCAATTATGACAATTCCCTCGCCGGACAGGAGCACCCGCGCCCCATCGACGGCGGTCAGGTCCCGCTGACCGGAACGGTCGATACTCCAGTCCAACTGGCCCGTATCGGTGCGGAAGGCCAGGAGTTGTTCACAATCAGCCGGCAGGCAGATCGCCCTGCCCCTGGTAACCACAATGGGATTGGGCGGAGCGGACAGCCCCTGCCTGGTAACGTACTGGTAGGCCCACAGGCTCCTGCCCGTATCAGCCTCAAATGCCGCCGCCACGCCGGCGTTGGTAACGACGAATACTTTTCCGGCCGATACCGCCGGTGGACTTATCCGGTCCTGCTGGAGGTTCTGACGCCTGCCGAACCGCGAGGCCAACATAGGCGTCTGCGCGACCATCGTCTCCCACACCAGGCGCCCATTTTCGGCATTCAGGCACACGAGGTGATGTGCCTGGATGTACTCGACGAGGACATACAGCCGGCCTGCGAGATAGGTCGGCGCCGTCAGGAATTTTCCCCCGCGAATAAGGTCGCTGTCGCCCTCGCCGGCGCCGATCCGCCAGAGCATCCGGCCTTGGTTGTTAATCGAAAACGCCGCTAACGCCGAGGTATCGACGAGGCGTTTGCGGTTTCTCATATTGTAATAACGCTGCTGCTGAAGCGAACAACCGCCTACCGCGAAGACCTTCCCGTCTCCGGCCGTTACCGTCCACAAGCCGCGGTCTTCCACTGCCGCGCCGAAGGCGGTGGAGTAGGCGCGCACGACGCCGGACGCTCCGCTGAACAACGGGAACTCGATTGTCCCCCACAGTGTCTCGCCTGTAAGCAGGTCGATCGCGACGACGCCGTCAGCGGCGCGGTACAGCACCGTCTTACCGACGACAATCGGATGGATCATGGCCGGTATGACCACCTCTCGATTCTTGTTGCCGACGCGTTGGGTAAAGATTACCCGTCCCTCACGCAGCAACACTTTTTTCGGCATTATCCCGCCGCGAGGCCCCCTTCTGGAAAGAGTGCTTCGTATCGCCCTGACGTCAATGTTGGGGTTGTCTGCGAGCCTCCCGTCGGGGATGGTCCATCGTGGACTCAGTACGGGCCGGCATGGACTCATCACGGCCACCGAGTCGGGCGCACCGGCCAGCGAAGGCCAGCCTTCCTTATAGTGTACCTCGGCCAGCGGAGGGGACACCGCAAACATCCGCCGCACAAATTCAACGACGTTTTCGTCCCTGCCTCCGAAGGCGGCGACAATCTTCGGATGCCGCTTGATCAGTAAATCCAACACCTTCGATGCGTGTTTGGATTCACCGGCGAAGTGATGCGCCACGGTAATTCTGGCCAGCAGCACCGCCTCATCCTTCGGCGGCGCCGCGGCGCCCTTGGACCCGTTGACGGCAATAACCCTGCGCCAGCAGTGGGCCGCCTGCGAAAATTCGCCGCGGTCGAACAGTACCGCACCGAGCAGACTCAAGGCGCGAGAGCCGTAACTTGTATATGAATAACGGTCTATAATGCTCCGCAGAGCGGATTCGTCAAGCCGATCCATAGCGGAGCGAAACAGCCGCTCGGCGCGGGGATCATATAAACCACGATAGAGTTTCATGCCTTCAGGAGGCAACTGACCGATTACCCCGCCTGCCCCGACCGACAGCGAAACGAACCTGCGGGGGTCCCTGGTGGATATGAAGCATTGCTCGGTGCGGTTCAGAAGGGCCTGGAGTATCTCGATAGCGCCGGCGTAATCCTTTGAGGCGATCATTTCCCCGGCGCGCCTGATATACCCGCTCATTTCTTCATCGACGTTAATCAACGGGAGCGGGCCTGGCTTATCCGCCTCCGGGGGCTGGTCCGGGTTAATCTCCGGGCCGCCAAGGATAATCTGAGCCCTTCCTCCTGCCTCTGCAACAATGGCCTGACCTCTCGCAACCGGCGCGGGGACCAACCACGTCAAAGCAGTAAAAACGAAGAATATAAAAAATATTTTATCCTTTTGGTTCACTTTTATCGCGCATTCCCGGGAAAAACAGCCATTTACCCACCGGCAGCCGCCCCCACCGCCGCTGATGTCCCACCTGTTCAGGCGGGAACCTTGCAACTCATTCTACACAAAGCGTAGATATATGGCTCTGTCTGAAAAGTCAAACATCGCCTCAAAGCATTCAGCAATCAGCGGTCAGCAATTAGCCAAAACCAAAATAAACAAAGGACCTACAATGCTGACCGCCCTGTCACGGCCAGGGCAATCAGTATTACGTTTCTTCTTTTGCTGACCGCTGACCGCTTTTTACTATTTGCCTGTCTGAAGTAGTTTTCAGACAGAGCC
>DAOWOP010000152.1 GCA_030642005.1 Planctomycetales bacterium | reverse complement strand
TGGACGCGATTCGTTTCACGATTAATGCAATTATACCTTCTCCGCCGCCTGCCGCAATCGCTTCGTCAGGACGACCAGCAGCGTAGGGCCTTCCAGGTACGCCGGCGGGGGTCGCCAATGCGCCGTCCGCTCATCGGCCAGGCGGACGGTTCCGGCCAGACCCGCAAGGGCCGAGTCGGCCAGCGCCTGATCGCTGACCGAAAAGATAACGTCCGGCGGCATCAGGACGATCCGGTCAATTCCCAGCCGACCGGCCAGCAGGCTTATCTCCGCAACTGCCAGCAGGTCGCCGACGACCGGCGGCGCCGGGCCGAAGGAATCGCCAAGGTCCGCTGACAATTGCGACAAATCCTCGCTCGTCCGGCACATCGCCAGGCGGCGGTACACCTCCATTCGCTGGCGGGCGGACGAAATGTACGATCGCGAGATGTACGTTTCTGCCGCCAGTTCAACGTGCGCCTTCAGCGCCGGCTCGGCGACCTTTTCACCCCGCAGGGAGGCCACCGCTTCTTCCAGCAGCCGGCAGTAAAGTTCGTATCCCACCGCGGCGATGTGCCCGCTCTGGGCCGAGCCGAGAATGTTGCCCGCACCGCGTATCTCCAGGTCGCGCATGGCGATCTGGAACCCCGCCCCGAGGTCGGAGAACTCCTCGACGGCCTTGAGCCGCCTTGCGGCGAGCCGACTGACAGGGCGACTCACCGGCAGCAGCAGGCAGCAGTACGCCCGGTGCTTGTACCGCCCTATCCGCCCGCGCAACTGGTGCAACTGCGCCAGGCCGAAGCGGTCGGCGTCGTGGATGAACATCGTATTGGCCGACGGAATGTCCAGACCTGACTCGATAATCGTCGTGCACACCAGCACGTCAATATCGCCGGCGACGAAGCGAAGCATCGTCTTTTCAAGCCCGCGTTCGGGCATCTGCCCGTGGGCGATTTGGACGCGGGCCTCCGGCACGAGCGACCGGATGTGATCGGCCACCTGCTCGATGTCGAATACGCGGTTGTGGACGAAGAAGACCTGCCCTTTGCGGGCCAGTTCGCTCAGTATGGCGGCGCGGATTCGCTTATCGTCGCTCCGGCAGACCTCGGTACAGATCGCCCTGCGGTCCAGCGGCGCCGTCGCCAGCGACGAGATGTCCCGCAGGCCCATCAGCGCCATGTGCAGCGTCCGCGGAATGGGCGTAGCCGTCATGGTCAATACGTCCACTTCGGCCCGCATCCGCTTCAGGTGCTCCTTGTGCTCCACGCCGAACCGCTGCTCCTCGTCGATGACCAGAAGCCCGATGTCAGCGAATCGCACGTCGCCGCTCAACATCCGGTGCGTGCCTATGAGGATGTCGATCTTCCCCGCCGCGGCGGCTTTGGCGATCTTCGCGGCCTCGGCCCGGCTGCGAAAACGCGACAGGACTTCGATCTCGACCGGATAATCGGCGAACCGCTCGGAAAAGGTGCGGTAATGCTGGGCGGCCAGGACCGTCGTCGGCACCAGGACCGCCACCTGCCGACCGGCCTCGATTACGCGAAAGGCCGACCGCATCGCAAGTTCGGTCTTGCCGTACCCGACGTCGCCGCACAGCAGGCGGTCCATCGGTCGCGCCTCGGCCATATCGGCGTAAATCTCACGCATCGCCGTTATCTGGTCGGGCGTCTCGGTATAGACAAACTCCTGCTCGAACCGCCCCAGCCATTCGCTGCCGCCGGCGTAACTTATCCCCGGCGCTGAGTTGCGGATCGCCTGTAGCCGCAGCAGTTCGGCGGCCAGGTCGCGCGTGGCGCGGGCGACGCGGTCCTTCCGCAGCGACCATGCCGACCCGCCCAGCCTCGACAGCGACGGACGCGCCCGGCCAGCGCCGACGTACTTCTGCACCAGTTGAATCTCCGTTACCGGCACGTGCAGCAAAGCCCCGCCGGCGAAGCGGAGCGTCAGGAACTCATCCGCCCTGCCGTCAGTCGATAGCGTCTTGAAACCGACGAACCGGGCGATGCCGTTGGTCAGGTGGACGACGTAGTCGCCCTCACAAAGGTCCATGAAAGACTCGATGGGCCTGCCCGCGCGGAGACGCCGGACCCTGCGCCGGAGGGCGTAACGATGAAATATCTCGTGATGCCCGACGACCAGAAGCCGCTGGGCGGGCCAGTGAAAGCCGCAACCGACGTGCCCGATTCCCGTCCGCACCGCCCCCGCCAGTTCGGCATGAGCGCCGACCAGCAGTTCGCCGAAGCGGTCCCTCTCGGCGGCGTTCTCACAATACACCCAGACCTCGTTATCGCCGGCGAGACCCTCCAGTTCACCCAACGCTTCATCCGGCGTCTGGAGCCGCTGAAGCGAGCCGATACCCATCGAAATGATTTCGTCATCATCTCCCGCCGGGGTAAAAGCGGACATTTCCATCACCGCCAGACGCTTATCCGCCCTGAACAGCACTTCCGGCTCGTGCACGCCTGCGCCTTCGCCCACCCGCCGGTAGAGCGTCTCGGACGTTGAACGCAATTCCGCCGGTTCGATGAAACATACGATTGAATCGTCCGGCAGATAATCCAGCAGGTGCGTCGTCCTGTCTGCGTCGGTTTCCCTGCCGGCGGAGATTGCCACCAGGTCGCATCCTGCGATTTGCGCGGTGGAGCGTTGGGTGTCGGGGTCGAACCGCCGGACCGATTCGATTCTATCGCCGAAGAACTCGACCCGCACGGGCAGTTCGCCTGCCGGTGGAAAGACATCGACTATCCCGCCCCGGCGGGCGAATTCGCCGGCCTGGTCCACCGCATCGACACTCTCGAATCCGGCATCGACCAGCCATTCGAGAAGTTTCCGCGGGTCCATCTCGGCGCCGGTCCGCAGGGACATCCTCGCCGCCGCGAGCACGTCGGCCCGCGGCACCGGCTGGAGCAACGCCATGACGGAAGCGACAATGAAACCGGGCTTTTCGCCGCCGCCGGACAAAAGCGTGCACAGACCCAGACGCTGAGAGGTAATCTCGTCGTTGAGGTGGTCGGGAGCAATGGCTGCGGCTCCCGCCGGGCCGGGGATGCCCATCTCCCAGGCGGGAAAGATTTCAGAGGCCAGGCCGGTGAAATCTTCGATGTCGTCGGCGGCAGCGTCTGCCTCGTCCGAACCGGCGACAACCAGCAGGACGAGCCGTTTCGTCAGTTCCCCCACCGCCGCTGCCAATAAAGGCGCAGACGATCCCCACACGCCGGCCAGTTTCACCACCCCCCCTTCCCGAACCATACCGGCTATCCGGGCAACAGGTTCCGAAGCCAGAACTTTCTGAAACACCCGCTTATATTATCGTCCCTAATCAACCTGAAATTCAAGACCGGATAATTCCCAATGATTATATTGGTGCTTGACTTCCCAACGGATGATGACTATGAATAGCGTCAGAGAAGGGCTATTATGGCAGAAGCGGGGACAAAATTAGACCGTTCAGTCTATGAGGGCGACCTCGGACCGGGGCCGCTTTTCAACGGCACAGTGTACGAGAAGGACACAATTGGCCCCCCGTTGGGCTACAACCCCGCTGACCCGGAAGAATCATATCGCGAGTGTGTGCCGGAAAACCACCGGAAACGCCTTGGCCAATTCTTCACGCCGGAGCCCATCGCCAAGATGATGTGCTCCTGGGTTCTGGATTCGAACCCGTCGCAGATTCTTGACCCATCCGTAGGTCCCGGGATATTCGTTCGCGAGATCCTTAGACAATTGCCTACGTGCCATATCTGCGCAATAGATGTTGACCCGCTCGCGCTCGCCGCCGCCAGGCAAGTAATTGGAGATGTTCCGTCTATCGAATTTACCCGTGCGGACTTCCTGACCTGGTGTAGTGATAGACAGTTTGACGGCGCGATAGCCAATCCACCCTATCTCAAACATCATAATTTCTTTTATAGAGGAAATATCTTTTCGGAGATTGGTCGCAGGAACCATGTGAAGCTGTCACATTTGACAAATATCTACGGCCTTTTCATCCTGGAGATCTGCCGACGGCTTAAGACAGGAGGTCGTGCCGCTATCATCGTGCCGGGAGAATGGGTTAACGCAAATTTCGGAACGCCATTGAAGAACTACCTACTATCCAATGGACTTCTTAAGGTGCTGATATACTTCTCTCACTACTCGATGTTGTTTGATAACGCCTTAACTACTGCTTCGGTACTGTTCATCGAAAAACCAAAACGTTGCCAACCCTGCAAGACAATACTCACGTCTTATATCAAAGACAGAGTGAATGTTGAATTACTCAAGCCATTAGCGCAAAACAGGTTTCCCGAATGTGACGGAGTTCGGACTCAGTGGATCAGTACTGATTTGCTCTTGAAGGAAAAGAAGTGGGACTATGTCTTGGGACACGCCTGCAATGAGGCTTTGGAAGGATTCGTACCTCTTTCGGAATTGGCAGAGACGCGGCGGGGTATTGCAACAGGAGCCAACAAGTATTTCCATTTGTCGGCAGACGCAGTAAGGGATAACAACATTCGAAAAGAGTCCGTTTTGGAATGCGTGGGCCGCGCAGCGGACGCCCCCTCTTTCATTTTCCGAAAATCCGACCTTGAAAGCCTGATGGATAAAGGTAGGCGTACCTATCTTCTCAACTTCCAAGGTACTCTGACGGCGGATGAAAAAAATTACATTACAAGAGGTGAAACGGATGGGCTTCCGAAGAGGTACCTGCTTGCCGCCAGGAACCCGTGGTATGCTATGGAGAGGAGAAATCCTTCAACTATTTGGGCCGTTGTTTTTGGCCGCAAGGGCTTGAGGTTCATTCTAAATACCGCCGCTGTTCATAACCTCACAGCGTTCCACTGTATCTATCCGATTTCTGAAGACCCGTTATTCGTAAAAGCCTGTGTCGGCTCCCTCAATAGCAGAAAGGTCCAACATCTTGCGAAGCGGCATCGGCGAGTTTATGGAGGTGGTCTGTCGAAATTTGAACCACGCGACCTTTTAGATATCCAAGTTCCGGATTTGCGAGTCGTAAGTCGCGCCACTCTGCAGGACCTGGCAAATGCGCTGGATCGCCTTGACATGGCTGCTCGTCGGAAAGAAAGTGTTTCGGAAGAAGATTACTCTATGCTTGATGAGCTCGTCGATAAAGCAGCGAAAGAAGCAGTCGCTATCAAGGAATCAAAACGCCAAACAGAGCCTTTGGATTTATGACGAGCCGGCCTCCTTTTGGAATGACATATGCGTCGTGCCGGCCAAGTCTTGTAACTCGCTCCCTTGCTTCAAGGGTAGGCGGCTCCATGAGTTTTCCGACCGTTTGTCCGCGTGTAACAGGAACCATAATGGTTGCTTTCAATTGGCTCTTGTCGGGGGTTTCGATTGTAAATCCCTCACCGGAAGCAATAATCCTAAAGATGTCTAGAAAGTTAATGCAATAGACTACATCGAAAAAGACTTGGCAGTAACTTTGCGGAATTCCATATTTTTCGATCCACCTATATACGATTTTGAGATCTTCGACTTTAACCGTAAAGCTCGGTGTCGAACGCCCGGAACGCTTGCCGTCTTCGCGTTCCTTTTTTCTAACGCGTATATACTTCAAAGCATCGAACTTACTCGAACGGACCTCTATGGCGGCAGCGGCTTTGCAGACAAATCTGTCCGCTTCATCAAACGGGACAGAGGTAATATCATCGGGAACGTCATCGTCGCCGGCGAACACCAGAAGATCGGGGCGTTTGCCGTACCGCCGAACCTCCTCCATTACCGACAGATAAAACTCTCTAAATCCGTCGTCGCCTGCCGCAATCCTTTGGGCGTTGCCATAATGCGATACGGTCCAATCTCCCTGCCCCTCGCGTATCGCCTGCGCAAGCACGCCCTCGGCCCAATCTCCCATGGCCCGGTTTGCAAGAAATTCAGAACGAGCATCCGTTGGGATAGTCGGCCGCCTGTCAGGAACTTCGCCAGCGCCACCGAATACGAGATGTCTTTGTTGAATGCCACGACCTGAAAGTTCCTTCACAAGATCGCCCTTGGCCGCAGAGAGGGACTCGAAGTAATTCATGCACTTTCCCCCACTTCGGAGATAAGAAACCCGGCAGTACATCCCAGGCCATCGGCAAGTCGTTGCAGAGTTTCCAGCGTTATATTCCGCTCACACCGTTCGATGGCCCCAACGTAAGTTCGGTGCAAATTACATTCTGAAGCGAGCCTTTCCTGAGACCATCCCTTGGCCTGCCGTAACCAACGGATATTTCTTGCGACAATCGCTATAAGATCTGCCTCTGCCATGGTGTGGAATATGGGAGAAAGAACACTAAATATCGACAGACTAGGGAGCGTAACATTTTTTCTGTAAATTAACAAGAAGCCATCGTTTGCTTCGATCAAAGGATTATTCGGAAAAAACTTTGATCAAGGAGACAAACGATGGCCAAGCACAAGAATGACGTAATTGGACGGTTGCTGCAAGA
>DAOWOP010000077.1 GCA_030642005.1 Planctomycetales bacterium | reverse complement strand
TCAGCAATCAGCCAAAACACCATAAACAAAGAACCTGAACATTGGCCGCCCTGGCACGCTGACCGTGCCAGGGCGGCCAATGTTCCGTTTTTTTCTTTTGCTGTTTGCTGTTTGCTGTTTGCTGACCGCTGATTGCTGATTGCTTCAGGCAACCGGAACGCCCCGGAATTCGCTGTTGCATACACAGTCCCGATCGATTTGTTTCTCAAATGCTTGACAGGCGGGCGCGAATTGGTGTAAAGTTCAACCTCGTTTGTGGATGGCAATGCGTAGGCCGGGACGCAATTCCCGGCGAAATCCCCGGAGTTACCAATGAGTAGCAATGAGTATGCGGACATTCTGGCAGAAAATCTGGATGAGACCAACCTGGCGAAGTTATTGGCGCTGAAGAATCCGGCGATGCATCAATTCGTAGCCGATGCGATTGCGATGTGTAAGCCGGAGAAGATCTTCGTCGCCACGGACTCGCAAGAGGACATCGCCTTCATCCGTCAGTTGGCCCTGGACCGGAAGGAAGAGGCCTCGCTTGCGATTGAAGGGCACACGATCCATTTCGACGGTTATCACGACCAGGCCCGCGATGTCGCCCGGACGAAGTACCTCTTGCCGGAGGGCATGGACCTTGGCGAGCGGCTCAACAGCACCGGGCGGGCCGAGGGACTGGCGGAAATCCGCGGCTTCCTGGCCGGGGCAATGACGGGCAAGATCGCGATGGTGCGGTTCTTCTGCCTTGGCCCGACAGACTCGGCCTTCGGTATCCCGTGCGTGCAGATTACCGATTCGTCCTACGTCGCACACAGCGAGGATTTGCTCTATCGCAGCGGCTACGAGCAGTTCAAGCGGCTTGGCGACAGCGGCAAATTCTTCCGCTTCCTGCACAGCGCCGGGCGACTGGCTGACAACAATACGTCCGCCGACGTACCCAAACGCCGCGTGTACATCGACATCGAAGCCGAGACGGTCTATACCTCCAACTCGCAATATGCAGGCAACACCATCGGGCTGAAGAAACTCGCCCTTCGTCTGGCCATCCGCAAAGCCGACCGCGAAGGATGGCTGGCAGAGCACATGTTCATCATGGGCGTCCACGGACCGGGCGGGCGAAAGACCTACTTCACCGGCGCGTTCCCGTCGGCTTGCGGGAAGACCTCCACAGCAATGCTGCCGGGAGAGAGCATCGTCGGCGACGACATCGCCTACTTCCGCAACGTCGGTGGGGCGGCCCGCGCCGTCAACGTCGAAGCCGGTATCTTCGGAATCATCCGCGACGTCAATCCGACTGGCGACCCGGTCATCTACGACGTTCTGACCATGCCCGGTGAGGTAATTTTCTCAAACGTCCTGATCACGGATAAGAAACCGCATTGGCTTGGGATGGGCTGCGAATTGCCGAAATCAGGTTTCAACCACAGCGGCGACTGGACCGCAGGCGCTAAAGACGCCGACGGTAAGAAAATCACCGCTTCGCACATGAACGCCCGCTACACGGTCAACCTCGCTCGTCTTGCCAACGTGGACGAGGCGCTGAACGACCCGGAAGGCGTGATTGTCGGCGGGATAATCTACGGCGGGCGCGACAGCGACACCTGCGTGCCGGTCCAGCAGGCGTTCGACTGGGCGCACGGCATTATCACGATCGCAGCCTCGCTTGAAAGCGAGAGCACGTCGGCGACGCTTGGCGCAGAAGGCGTCCGAAAGTTCAACCTGATGAGCAATATGGACTTCGTAGCCGTCCCGCTCGGTAAGTACATCCAGAACAACCTCGATTTCGGCGAGTCGCTTGAAAAAGTCCCGCCGATCTTCGGCGTCAATTATTTCCTCAAGGATTCCGACGGGAAATATCTCAACGGTATGCTCGACAAGGGCGTCTGGGTCAAGTGGGCTGAACTGCGAGTGGCCGGCGACGTTGATGTCATCAAGACGCCGACCGGGCTTATCCCGAAATACGAAGACCTCAAGCGTCTGTTTGCAGAGGTGCTCGATAAGGATTACACCGAGGCTGACTATGCCGAGCAGTTCAAACTCCGCATCCCGGAGAACCTTGCCAAACTGGAGCGAGTTGAGAAGATTTACCGCGACATTCCCGACACGCCGGAGATTGTCTTTGAGACGTTCGCAGCCCAGCGGCAGCGCCTGGAGGCAGTCCGGGCCGAAAAGGGCGATCACGTCAGCCCGCTGGAGATGTAATCACGAATTACACGCTTGTCCGCCGTAGCCTCGGCGAAGGCGGGAATAACAACGAATTGCGCGAATTTTAAAAGAAACAGGGGACGCCATGCTGACATGGCGTTCCCTGAAACTTAAGAGTCTGGTCTTTTTACTGTTTGCGACGAATCAGGGTAGCCAGTCCGCCTATCGCCAGGAGCGAAAGCGTCATCGGTTCGGGAACGACTACAAAGTCTTCCGCTACGAATACTTCAAGCACTTCGTCGTCGAAAAGGTCGTCGCCGAAAAGGTCGTCGCCCGAATCAAGCGTCCAGCCGGAGATTATTGTGCCGACGCCGCCACTGACATCATTCAGATTTCCGTATCCCACCCAATACTCGACTTCCTCGTAGGGGCCTGGATGTCCGGAGAAGTCAATGTCGGTTTCAGTATCCGTTATAAGAATCTGCGCCGGGTCGTCGTCCGAACATTCGTCGTACACATCCAGCCAGTTTCCGCCGACCCTGGCTTCTGCGCCCACGCACATGCAGGTAACATCATCGCCGGTGTTTCCCTCCCAGGTCCATGAGAGGGCAACTGTGCTTTCTGAAGGTGGGATGCCATCCGGTACAACTGTGATGATGGGCGTATGAGAGGGTATTTCCGCTGCGATAGCGTCGAACTCTTCGGTGGTGTCGCCTTTAATGGTGAATGAATAGATGCTTACACTGCCGCTGTGAGTAATCTCCAGTTTTTGGCCTGCGCCTTTGATATGGTCGATCAGACCGCTCAGGCTGGTGAAATCGTCTGTTTCAGTAAAGAAATTACCGGGACCGTCGTTTTCTAAATCTGTCCAGTCAGTACCGTCGTACATCCGGACACCTGTGGCGCTGTCGGTCCACATACAAATCTCGGCATAGTACGTGTTGGCCGTCCCGCCGTGGGTGGAATCCATACTAAAGATCATGAATTCAATATCGTCGCTCTTTACCGGCGAGGCCAGGGCCAACAGGCAAAGCGTAGGGATTACGACGTAAGACATTTTTTTGAGCATTTTGCTCCTCCTTTTAGTTTTAGAGCCTTACAGTTCGTCGATATTCCGCAATCGACTTTCAGACAAGCGTAAGCAATCCGAGCAAACGAGCGGTCATTATACGGCGAATCTTAAATCTGTCAACCCGCATTTCGCCGGGTTTTGGGGAAAATGACTGTGGGAACCGAGATGAAATCGGGGATAAGCCGGCAATCTGAATAATTGACAGCGCCGCCCGTATGCTGTAGCCTCCCGGTGGCGTATGGGATAGGGCAAGAAGATGGGACAGTGGCACTGTTTAATCGGCGGGCAGCAATACGGCCCGGTATCTGAAGAGGACCTTCGGGCGTGGATTCGCCAGGGCAGGGTCCGCCCGGCGGATATGGTATGGTCCGATGGTATGGCCGATTGGGTCCCGGCTGGGTCTGTACCCGGTCTGTTCGCCGGCGCGGGGCCTGTTCCCGTGCAGGCAGGCGGGACAGGTCCCTCGACATGGTTCGGGACGGGCGGACAGACGCCGAACTGGGAACTGAACACACAGGCCAGGGAAATTCTCCGGGGGCGGTGGGGGCTTGCCGTCGGATTTTGCGTACTGTTGTTCCTGATCCAAATAGGTATTCAGATGTTTCCCTACGTCGGCGGCATCGCCGGTCTGATCCTCTCCGGGCCGCTGCAACTTGGGGTGGTTATCTTTTTCCTGACGTTCATCCGCGCCGGCCGGGCCGAGATCGGAATGCTCTTCGCCGGATTCAAGAATTTCGGCAGCGCCCTGGCTGCTTATCTGCTGGTGTTGCTGTTTGTGCTGCTCTGGGTGTTGGCGCCTGTGGCGGGCGGGGCCGTAATCGGATTGGCGTTGGGTGCTGTTTTCGGGGGCATTGCCGGCAGCCCGGTCGAAGGGCTTGCGGCGGGCGCTCTTGTCGGCGCTATGATAGGCAATATTTTCGGACTGGTCCTCGGCATCCTTGCGCAGATGTCCTATTTCCAGACGTTCTACCTGCTGGCTGACAACCCGTCCATCGGCGCTATGGGCGCCATCCGCACCAGCAGGGATATAATGGCGGGCCACAGGGGCAGACTCTTCTGCCTCGGCCTGCGGTATTTCTGCTGGTCCTTATTATGCTTATTGACCTTCGGGATAGGTTTTCTTTTCCTTGTGCCGTACATGAGCGTCGGTTATGCGCGGTTTTACGACGATCTCCAGCCAACCGTCGGCGTCGGTGAAAACCCAACCCCGAATAACGGTTGACAATCAGGCAAGATAACAGGCCGGAATACCGTAAGGTCAGAATCCGAAACCACGTTGTCTGTCTATTTCCCCGACTTTGGGCGGACGTCTTTGACAAATCGCAGCAGGCCGATTATCACCAGAAGCATCGCTCCGCCCATTCCGAGCATGAGTTGAAAGACGTTCAGTTCCATTCCGGCTACTGTGGCGGACCATCCGGCCGGCAGGACCGACAGAAGGGTCGCCGCCACAAGCGCCGCCATCGCAGGCCCGGCGAATATCAGAATATTCGCCAGGCACAGGAAGAACGCCCTGCCTCGATCCGGCGCCAAATGGAACAACTGGGTGGTGCAGGCCAGGAATCCGACCGCCCGGGCCGCCCCGACCAGGACCAGTGCTATCGGCATAAGAACCTTCGCCTGGCTGCGAGGCAACATGCCTATACCCACCACGGCAAAGCAAACCACGCACAACACCACATGAGCGGCAAGGAAGATATGCTTTGTGCCTAATCGGTCCACGAGTCGCCCACCGATCAGGAGCGACAGGATCGTTCCCAGTGTAGCGAAACCGAAGATGATCATGTTTTCGTTTGTGGGAAAACCCATGTGTTTCATGTAAAGAACCAGAGGCTGGCCCAGAAAACCGAGGCAGAATGCCGTCGCGGCGAAGTACACGCAGAAGATCATTGCTTCAGGCCGGCGCAGCAGGGAAGAGATATGCTTCTTCCAGTCGCCAAAGTCGTCCTGGTCGGCGAGGGATTCGGCGGCGACGGGGATTTTGGAGATGAAGTAATTTCGCAGCAGCACCAGCGCGACTCCGACGACCATAACGGTCTGGAACTGCCAGGTTTCGGGATCTTTGCCGAGGAACAGACCCGACGCGATGATTGCGATAAATACTGTGGTGCTCCAGCAGGCCCGCATCCTGCCGAAGAATCGGCCTCGCATATCGGCCGGCACTACGTCGTGGAGCATCGGGAACCAGAAGGTAGAACCACACTGCCCGACGGTAACGGCGACAAATACGGTCAGTACGACCGCCCAGGCTGTTGCCGTTCCGATTTCCATAAAAGAAGGAATCACTACAGCAACGGTCATTGCCAACGCATACACCAGCCAGCAGCGGAGCATGAACTTTTTGCCGTCCGAGGGGTGCACACGCAATGAGACAGGGATTTGGAGCAGCCGCGCGAAACCTATTATCGCCCCCAGCAGCATAGCCAGACGGTCCGAACCGCCGAGATGCTTGATAAACAGCGTTCCGAAGGCGGAGCGTATAAGCAGCATTATCAGCACAATGCCGGTGGCCTGGCCGATGTTGGCGTATCGCATCCCGCGACGCTGCTGTGCGGGAGTCAGTTCGACAGATCGTTCCGACGCTGATTCAGACACGTTTGAAACCTTCCTGGCTTACAGTTCGCCCTTTAATTTCCGCAGCAGGTCGAGTGCCTGTAGCGGCGTCATGTCGTCCAGGTCGGTGGACCTGATTTCGCGGGCGAGGCGGGCGGCTGGGTCGGCGAAAAGGTTCATCTGGGCGGCTGCGGCCTTGGCGCGTTCGGCCAGTTCGGGCATATCCAGCCCCTCGGCCAGGTGCGCCTGGAGTTGCGGCAGGATGGTTCCGGCGCGGTCGATTACCTCCTTAGGTACGCCGGCCAGGCGCGCCACGTGCACGCCGTAGGAACGGTCCGTCCCGCCGGCGACGATCTTGTGAAGGAAGACGACCTCATCGGCCCATTCGCGGACGGAGACGTTCAGGTTGGCGGTGCCGTCCAGCAGGCTCTCCAGTTCGGTCAGTTCGTGATAGTGTGTGGCAAAGAGCGTGCGGCACTTGATTCGCAGTGCGATGTGTTCGCATATCGCCCACGCCAGCGCCAGGCCGTCGTAGGTGCTCGTGCCGCGCCCGACCTCGTCGAGAATGACCAGCGACCGGCCCGTGGCGTTGTTGAGGATGTTGGCGGTCTCTATCATCTCGACCATGAAGGTCGATAGACCCGCGGTCAGTTCGTCGGCGGCCCCGACGCGGGTGAAGATGCGATCGACCAGGCCGATGGTTGCCTCCTCGGCGGGGATAAAGCAGCCGGTCTGCGCCATCAGCACCAGGATCGCGGTCTGGCGGATGTAGGTGCTCTTGCCGGACATGTTCGGGCCTGTGATTATCAGCAGGCGGTTGTCGTCTGCGTCCATGTGCACGTCGTTTGGGACGAATTGGTCGCCGAGCGTCTCTGCCAGGACCGGGTGCTTTCCGCCGACGATGTGCAGGACGTTTTCCTGCGTGATGGTCGGGCGGCGGTAGTTCCGCTCGACGGCGAGGTGCGCGAAGGCAGCCAGCACGTCCAGCGTGGCGATTGCCTCGGCGGCGACCTGGAACCGCGAGACGTAACCGGACAGTTCAACGCGGACCTGCTCGAACAGCCTCGCCTCCAGCGTCCTGGCTCGCTCGACGGCGGTAAGGGCTTCGGCCTCGAACCGCTTCAACTCGTCGGTGATGTAGCGCTCGGCGTTCTTGAGCGTCTGTTTGCGGACGAAATCGGGCGGAACCTTTCCGGTGTTGGTGTGGCTGACCTCAAGGTAGTAGCCGAAGACCTTGTTGTACCCGACTTTCAGGTTCGCTATGCCGGTTCGGCGGGACTCGCTGGCCTGATAATCGGCCAGCCAGTTCTGCCCGTCGGAGCCAACCCGCCGGAGACGGTCTAATTCTTCGTCGAAGCCGTCGGCGATAGCCCCGCTGTCGCGGAGCCTCGGCGGGCAGTCGGGGCTTATCGCACGTTCGATTAAATCCGCGGGCGCATCCAGGCCTGTAAGTTTGCCCGGGATGGCGGCGAGAAGGTCGGTCTTGCAACCTGCCTCGTCGGGGCCGCCCAGGAGTTCGCAGACATCGGGCAGTCGGCGCAGCGTCTGGCCCAGGCCCAGCAGTTCGCGCGGGCGGATGCGGACCAGGGCGATATTGGATGCGACCCTGTCAATCTGGCTCATGCCGTCGAGAACTCCCCGCAAGCGGACGAGACGCGACCCGTCGGAGGCGAGTTCCTCCACGGCGTCCTGGCGTGCGACGATGGACGAGTACGACCGCATCGGCCAGGTCAGCCAGCGCTCAAGCAGGCGAGCGCCCATGCCCGTAACGGTCGCGTCGATGGTCTCCAGCAGCGTCCCCGCCCGCCGGGAAGTCCGCAGCGTGCGGAGGATTTCCAGGCAGCGGATGGTGTTGCCGTCCATGATAACGCGATCGAGCCGGTCGAACCGGCGAAGCGAACCGATGTGGGCAAGGGCGGTCTTCTGTGTCTGGCGCAGATAGTCGATGACGGCCCCCGCCGCCGAGAGCGATGCGTCGTATTCCTCGAAGCCGAAGCCCGCCAGCGTCTTCGTGTCGAAGTGTTCCTTCAGCAGTTCCTGGGCGGAGTGCGCCTCGAACGCCCACGGCGGGCAGGCCGTTACCGTCGAACCGGTGTACTGACGCAGCGAATCGTGAAAGCCTTTCTCGTCCATCGCCGAGGATTCAGGGACGATTACCTCGGCAGGACGGATGCGAACCAATTCGTCCATGACGTGATCCGCCGGCGCGAGCATCGCCTCAAACGTGCCCGAAGAAACCTCCACCCACGCAATCCCCACCTGATGCGCCGTTGCTCTGTTCGGCGCCTTTTCGTCTTTGGACCGAAGCCCGGAGATTGCAATCCCCGGGCTTTTTCTTTTGTCTTCTCCCCTGTCATTCGGGTCGAACACCGCCGCGAGGTAATTTCCTTCGCGCTGCTCCAGGAGGTTCTCTTCGGTCAGCGTTCCCGGCGTTACGAGGCGGACCACGTCGCGTTTAACGACGCCTTTGGCTTGCCTGGGGTCCTCGACCTGCTCGCAGATGGCGACGCGATGACCCGCCCGGACAAGTTTGGCCAGATACGAATCGAGGGCGTGATAGGGGATGCCCGCCAGCGGGATGGCCGACGGACCTTTGGATCGGCTGGTCAACGCAAGTCCCAGCACCCGGCTGGCGATTTTGGCGTCCTCGTAAAACATCTCGTAGAAATCGCCCATTCGGAAAAACAGGATGTAGTCCGGGTACTTGTCCTTGAACTGCCTGTACTGCCTCATCGCTGGCGTTCCCGCTTGTCCGGCAGGCAGATCGGGTTGTGGTTTTTTTTTGGCGCTCACGACAGGGAGCGATGATAAACAACGGATGGCGAAACGGCAAGCCGGGGTTGGTGTATCGTTTCGTGCGTGTGACTGATTTTTCTGGCGAGATTCGCAATTTTAAGCAATCAGCGGTCAGCAATCAGCATTCAGCCAAAAGCAAATAAACAAAGGACCTGAATGCTGACCGCCTTGGCGCGGCCAGGCTGCGGCAGGCTCTCGTCTCGGCGTAGCGAACCGTAGCCGGGCCGCCCCCCTCGGGACGGCGAACAGCCGCCTGACGAGCAAACGTGCCGTGCCAGGGCGGTCAGTGTTCAGTTTTTTCTTTTGCTGACTGCTGACTGCTGACTGCTGAAAGCCGATTGCTTCAGGCGGCGTTTTTGGCGGCGGGTTGGCGACGGGAGACAATCGCGGCGAAACGCTTGAAAAGGTCCGGCGCAGGCCAGGTGCGTCGGGCGCGGTCATGATTAATCTGACGCCATGCCGGCGTGAAAGGAAGCATTATCGATTCGATATCGGTTTTTTCCATCTCCGCAGCCAATATGCCAAGCGCCTCGACGAGGCTGAAGGGTAATTCCAACCGACGCACCTGGTTGTCCTCTTCGGGCAGGCAGTGTTCCGGGGACGAGGTTACTGCGTGCTCCCGGCAGGCGATGGGGCGAAACGGATATGCCGTGCAGATTTCCCGCTCAAGGAACGGGCAATCGACGTCGATGTCGGCATACCAGTGATTGAGGGCTTTTTGAGAATCCTGCGGGTTCTCGCCCGAAGCCGCACGGGTTTGCGGAGCGGGGGGAGGACTTGCGCGAAGTATCTGTTGCGAGGCGTTCACGAACGCAGACATAACCTGTCGCTGCCGCGCCGCGGGGGTAGCCTGGAGTTCGTCCCATAAGCGAAACACCTCCGGTATAGACAGTGGGACGAGGTATCGACAACATGCGGCACAACCTTTCTTGCAGGGAATATCCAGACCGGCCTGCTCGTTGTGTTTGATGACCCGACGCGCAATTTCATCGGACAATGAGCGGGCTATGGGAACGACTTCAGCCAATCCGGCTGGACGGTCGGCGACGAAAATTCGACCGGTGAGCGGTTCGTTGAAAATTTCAAGGTTGACGTCAATGGCGACAGGCCGATCTGTGTCGATTTCCGACCTGTCGTCGCACCCGTCGATTACCAGAGATGCCACCGGCGCCTGCGCCATTCGCGATACCCTCATGATATACGTGATATACGTGATATACGGGAACACCGTTCCCGTTTTCCTCATCTCTCAGCCCGGCCAACGCTGATCGACCATTCCGTAGCCGGACTTGCTATATATCGGAAGAATCCCCCGACAGGATTATTTACAAGAAGACGGATTTGCCGGGTGGATTTATTATGGAGTCCTGTTTTTCAAATGAACGAGGGTATCGCCTTCAAGCGAAGCGAAGATTGTGGGCGCTATGCTTTCACTACTCCACAGGGTCGTATCCGCCTTTGCCGAACGGATTGCATCGCAGGATTCGCCAGAGGCCCATCAAGCCGCCGATAAGAGCGCCTTTTTTGCGAACAGCCCGGATGAAATACTCGCTGCACGTCGGCACGAACCGGCACTGGCGCCCTATGATGGGCGAAAGCGAACCTTGGTACAGATGAACCATGAGGATAAGCACCTTGCCGATTGGGCCTGGGCGGGTTTGACGTTCGCCCGTCATTTCCCAGCCTCCCTGACTATCCGCCCGGCGAGATTTCGGAGTGATTCGCGGATTGACTCGATGTTCAGTTCTGCGCCGACCTGCGGCTGGAGGACGTAATCGAACGACTCCGGCAGGTCGGCCCGGCAGGTGCGAAAGGCCTCCCGGCAGAGGCGTTTGATACGGTTCCGCCGGACGGCATTTCCGTGGCGGCGCGAAACCACCACCGCCATTCGCCGTCGGCCAATCGAGTTAGCCAGCACGCGCAGCCGAAGCCTTTCGTCCGAAGCGCTCCTGCCCCGGCGGAAGACCCGCGTGATCTCGCCGCGCTTCCTGATGCGGTCCGCCTTGCCCAATGTTTGCTTCAACTGTCTCTCCTCGTCGGTCGAATGCCTCTGATTGTCAATCGGCAATTGGAAATTGGCAATTGGAAATTCCAGAATGCTTGACTAATCGCCCGTGAAAAGAATACTAGATGCCGTGGAAATCAGGATTCCGGAGCGATGCCGATGAGATATGCGTGGCTTACATTGACGGGAATGATGCTGTCTCTGCTTGTCGGGTGTGAAATACTCTCGCCGACGGATGCAGCCATTAATCACTACGTCGCCGGGAAGATGGCGATGGACCGCCGGGACTACGAAGCAGCCCTGGCGGAACTGGCCAAGGCGGTCCGCACCGATCCGGACCTCTCGCTCGCCCATGCGGCGATAGGCGACATCCACCGCAAACGAGGCGACAACCGGCAGGCGGCCAACGCCTACGAACACGCCTGCGACGCCAACCCATACGCCTTCCGCCCGCATTACAACCTCGGCGTTACCTACAAGTTCCTTTCCAACGCTGCCAGGACGGCAAAGTCCGCCGGTGACTACCTCCGAAAGGCTGTCCAGGTGTACCTCCGCGCCGTCATGCTCAAGCCGGAGGATTTCGATACGAACCTCAACCTGTCAGCCTGCTACTTTCAGATGGGCAAATACGATCTGGCTGAAAAGTATTGCAAAAGCGCGATTAAGGTCGATCCGAAGAACCCGTTCGCCTATTCCAACCTCGGCACTATTTACGACGCACAGAACCGCCATTACGACGCCATTCGGGCATATAAGGATTCTCTCGAATTCGACGTTCATCAGCCGATGCTTCTGCTGAACCTCGGCACGACGTACATCCGTCTTGGCCGGCTTAAAGAGGCCCTGCACGCCTTCGACCTGGCGGCCAGGGAAGACCCGAACTGCTCGGCTGCGTGGGAACAAATCGGTGCGTGCTATTTTTATCAGAAGAAATGGGACGAGGCGCTCAAGGCCTACCAGCGCGCCATCAGCCTCGCCGGCCGGAGCGCACCGGCCTGGCGCGGACTTGGCGTTGTGTACATGACGCAGTTTGTCATATCCGGTAAAAATTCCACTCTGCGGAACCAGGCCCTGTCAGCGTGGAACCGGTCGCTGGAACTGGATTCCAATCAACCCGACCTGTTCCGACTCGTTCAGAAATAAACACCCAAACTCACAGGTCCGGAACTGGACAGGCAGGGC
>DAOWOP010000143.1 GCA_030642005.1 Planctomycetales bacterium | reverse complement strand
CCCTCGAACGGTCGCGGCATGTACATCAGTCGGCCCAGACGAAATGTCCTTCCGGCGAGGTGATTGCTGATCCAGTGAATCCCCGAAAGCACGCCGACTCGGCCGGCTCGGGCCGTGTCGCGACGCACCCACTCTGTTACGGGCGCCAGTGTAGCGGCCACGATCTCCATGGGAATAGAACGGGTCTGGACAATTTCCATCAGGCAATCGTAGTGCGACAGGAGTACCGAAAGGAAGAACTCTCCAGCCTGCTCTCCAAGTAAACGCTCAAGCGGTTGCCATTGTTCATTGCCCCATCGGGGGCGAGGCTCCGACCGATATACCAGGTGCCAGCAGTGCTCCCATAGTCGGCGGAGAAAAGGGTCTTCGCTCAGCCGGTTGGCGACGAAATTGAGCGCGTCAACATAATCGGCCTCGTCGAGCCTCAGGCCGGTCAGCGCCCGGCGGATCGCCTCTGGGGTGATCAGTCGCCCGAGGTTCTCTCGCTCAAAGAGGCCCTGTGATGCCTCCCACTCGTTACCCAGCGTTTCCCGGAAATGATCCTGCTCCTCGCCGGGTGTCGGGACCGCTTGGTGAACGTATTCCTCCAGGTCAACTCGCGCCATTACTAGATTCTTTCTTGTATGCCCTACATTCTTTCCCACGCTTCCAGGGATTTCCTGGCGACAGCCAGATCGGAGAAATATACTATCAGACCAATTCCTGCCTTGGCGTGATGTGTCTGTTTTCTCATCCATTCGATCCAGTCTTTGAATTCAGCCACACTGCTGATAGGCGTATGCACGTAATGGTCTTCCCTGGACTCTACCCCTTTCGTCCATGTAACTGCAATTCCTCTCTCGTGCGCCGCTTTGGTTACCTTCTCGACATCAAAATCATTCAGGACTTCCGGGCAAATGCACCTCGTACCTTTTGTATCCAGTAGGACATCAAGAAGTCTCTCATCCTCCGGGCCGACTTGCCGCATGCCTCCGCCGAATCGTTCAAATAGCCTTTCCTGATAGGGCCGGCAAAACTCATCGCACATTTCGTTGGAGATCATAATGTCCGAACACTCCCACGTCTGAATCCCCCGGGGAATAAACGCGCCCTCCCTGGAGTAACCTTCACTGTCAGAAGGATAATTCAAAATTTCTGTTTCCAGGTTCCACAGTTGGATGTAGGCTTCGCATACTAACTCAAGAAGCCTGTGGGCAGCCGGTTTGGCCAGATATAGGTCCTCAAACCAACCGCCGCCCCTCATCATCTGCGCTATAGTGAACGGACCACCGGAGGCGCACGAGCTGTGTATGTAACCTTTCTCGCCAACCAGTTCCTGGATGGCAGAGAACATCTCCGACATTTCCTTGAGGGCATCGCTCTCAGCCATATTCGGATGCGACCAGTCGAGCACTTCATTGACATCGTTGATAAAGGGAGCAACTTGTGCTTCCTCGTCCGGCGCATCAAGAAAATGGCTGCCAAAAGCAAGAGGTATTATTCTGGCAGATTCAAATCCATCCAGAACGATCACAGGCATGCTGTCATCATCTACAAGATGCCTTCTGATCAGCGGATTAATGGAATTCCATAGAGTTCTCCGCGTATCACTGCGATCCTTCAATGGTGGAAAAATCGGGGAGCGTCTTATTTTTTCCGTGGGGAATGTGGCGATCAGCGGCCATCTGTCGAGATTGTTGTCAAAGTCCCATGTGGCCTGCCATCTCCTTTTCGCCTCCCCGTAGCGCTCCCGGTCGATTTCGAGATACTCAAGGATCTCCTCCCCACTCATCTTGAGAACTTCCTCTCCGGCCAAGTCAATTTCACTTTCCAGTGGCGTTGCCATTTTCTTCTCCCGGGCTGTTGTTCATTTGATATTCCGGGGATGCTGTATTTGCTTCCCGGCACCCGTGGGCGTTCCGTGGCTCTATGCTTGTTCCCCTATCTGCACGTTGCAAGGGAATTTTCATTCAAACCGCACTTTTTTTAGGCGGAAGCACGCCGGGGAAGTATAACGTTTTGTTTTATGCGAATTTTCCCCTTGCATGCCGCCGGGAAACAGGTTATGTTCTGCTTTCTGCGAAGATACCCGGACGTGAAAATCAGGAATCGAAGGTTTTTTTATGCACTATCCACACAAGATATCGAAGCGTCGCCGTTCCCGCCGGATCGGTTTCCGTGCGCGGATGCGGACACGTAACGGGCGAAGGATCATCAACGCCAAACGCCGCGCAGGCCGACAGGTGCAGGTGGCTTGACTGTAAAAAGAGAATATCGAATAACGAATGTTGAATAAAGAATGTCGAAGTTCAAGCCTCTATAGGCAGGTCTGTTTTTACTTCGAAATTCAATATTCCCTGTTCATTATTCGATATTCTTTCCTGGGCTTTACAGCCCACATGCCTTTCGCAGTTCGCGGGCCTTGTCGGTCTTTTCCCACGTGAAGTTTCTGCCGGTTCTGCCGAAGTGTCCGTTGCGGGCGGTCTCTTCGTAGATTGGACGAAGCAGGTTGAGGTAGTCGATTATTTCAGCGGGCGTCAGCGGGAAGGTGTCTCTGACAGCCTTTGCCAGTCGGCGATGCTCGACTGTTTCGGTCCCGCCGCAATCGACGAGGACGCTGGTGGGTTCGGCCACGCCGATAGCGTATGACAACTGCACCTCGCAGGCTTCGGCCAGTCTGGCGGCGACCACGTTTTTTGCGATGTGCCTGGCCATGTAGGATGCGGAGCGGTCAACCTTTGACGGGTCTTTGCCGCTGAACGCCCCTCCGCCGTGGCTGCCTCGCCCGCCGTAGGTATCGACGATGATCTTCCTTCCGGTCAGACCGGTGTCGCCGTGGGGTCCGCCGATGACGAACTTGCCTGTGGGGTTGATGTGATACTTTATCTTGTCGTTCCACAATTGCGGGCAGACCTCGCGGACCGCCGGTTTGACGACTTTGGCGATGAGTTTTTCCCTGGCCTTCTGCGACATTGTGTCTGTTCGCGGGTTGACGACGCTTTCATCATGCTGTGTTGACAGTACGACGGTCAATAATTTGGTGGGCGTGTTTCCGCGATATTCGATAGTTACCTGGCTTTTTCCGTCGGGGCGGAGCCAACGAAGTTCGCCGTTCTCTCGCGCCTCGGTCAGCCTGGCCGTCAGGTGATGGGCCAGTTGGATAGGCAGGGGCATCAGCGCCTTGGTGTCCCGGCAGGCGAAGCCGAACATCAATCCCTGGTCGCCGGCGCCCTGTTCTTTCTTTTTCTTCCTGTCAACGCCGCGAGCGATATCGACCGACTGGCCGTGAAGAGTTCGCACAACCGCGCAACTTCGGTAGTCGAAGCCGGTGGAAGAGTCGTTATATCCGATGTCGCGGATTACCCTGCGGGCGGTATCTTCAGCCGACAGCAGGGCTTTTTCGGCCTTGAGATTATGCACTGTAACCTCGCCGGCCAGGACAACCAGCCCGGTGGTTACCAGCGTCTCGCAGGCGACGTGCGCCTTCGGATCGGCCGCTATCAGCGAATCCACAACGGCGTCGGAAATCTGATCGGAAACCTTGTCAGGATGCCCCTTGGTAACTGATTCACTGGTGAAAAGATGTTTTGGAATGTTTCGACCTAATGCCGGCACGTGTTGCTCCTTTCAGTCCACGGATTACCCGCCTTCGCCAGGCTACGGCGTGGCAAGCACAGATTACACGGATACGAAAATAACAGAAACAATAAATCCAGTTCACGAATTACACGAATTGCACGAATTAATCAACCTTTCTGTGCGTGGAGGGCTTTGATCGTGTGTGCCCGGATTTTCCGGCTTCTGTGCAACTGCCAGGTTAAGCAGGCAGGCCTGCCTTTATCGCGGTAAAGAGAATATTGAATATTGAACAGAAGAATGTTGAATTTCGAAGTAACAGAAAGAAAAAAAGACTCTGAATCCACGCTCTGGGTTTCGTTTATCTTCTTTTTCTTCTTTTCACTTCAAAATTCAAAATTCTTCTGTTCAATATTCATTATTCAGAAAAAAGGATGAACCTGCCCCGGAACACCACCTTGAAAAAATCGCCGGAAAGATTAGTCACACACTTTTGATCAGCGTTCCGTAGCGCGCGATTTTTTTGTCATCCACTTCCACGCCCAGGCCTGGGCCTTTGAGAGATTTGAGCCTTCCGGCGAAACCGAAGCGAAGACTCTTGCTCGTCAGGTCGTCGGTCAGCAGAAACTTGCCATAATTACCTTCGACGAATTTGGGGCTTACTGCGGTTGACAGCAATCGTCTTTGGGCGGCAGAGAGAATGCCGCTTTCGCCCACCATGCAACCGACGGTGTAAGGCACTGTGTGCTCCTCGGCCAGGGCGCAGAAGCGGATGGCCGGGGAGAGTCCGCCGTTCTTGCTGATGCGGATGTTCCACCACACCCGCCGGGGTTCTTGCAGCAGGATTCGTGCGTCCTCGAGTCTCAGCAGCGATTCATCGGCCATGAGCGGCAGGTCGCACTTTCGGGCCAGTTCGACCAACTCCTCGGCCTGGCAGTACACCGGCTGCTCCACGACGCAAACGCCGAATTGCTTCAACGCAGCCACTCGTTCAGGCGTTTCCTCTGCCGACCAGCCGCCATTGACATCGACGCGGAGTGTGCACTTGCCCGTTTGGATCGACTTGCCGATTCGCTTCTGCACGATGCAGAGGTTTTCGACGTCGGTCTCGTCGCCGAAGCCGAGTTTGAGTTTGAAGTCCCGCAGGCCGAACCATCGCATCAGTTGCAGACGTTTTGCCGTCCTGACCGGATCGGCCGAACCCAGCACGCCGCTGACGCGGACGCCTGGCGGGATAGGCCCGCCGAGGGATTTACCTTCGGACCGTGCGGCGGCGTCTGCCCAGGCAAGGTCCAGCGCGCAGGCGGCGGCAGGTTTCAAAGCGGGCGCATCAGCAGATTCGCCGCGCTCATCTGCCGGCTTTCCCAAGAACATCCGCTCGATGTCGTCGGGAACGGTTTCGAGCGTTTCTCCGGTAACATATTTTCGCGGGAGCGTCTCGCCCCAGCCGATGCTCCCGTCGGACAGTTCCAGGCGGACGACGATCGCCTCGGCGAGGTCGCGCCCGGCGGCGGCGTGCTCGAAGGACCGCATGGGAATCGCGGTACGGTAGATGTCCAGTTTTATCGGGCGGAGGCTCACGACGGTCAGATTAGACCACCTCCGGCGAAACCGCAAGCGGTCCCTGGGGGTAAGTTCCTCGCGGGGCGGAGATGGTTCACGGGGGAACGTAAAAATTTTTTCGATTTCCCCTTTTTACAGTGGACTTGCCCGGCATTGCGGCGTATCTGTCCCTGATTTATTGGAATTGATTTACTGGGATGCCCGAAATGTCCTGGCGACAGAAAACTTTTGACGCTCTTCCGGCGTTGAGCGTCCGCGGCGAGCCTCTCAGGGCTGCGCTGCGAACAGTTACTGCGGCGTGGATGTTCGGCATCGTATGGATGGCGTGCATTTCCGGCAGCCAGATGACCATTTTCTGCCGGATGCTGGGATTTAATGATCGCGATTTCGGCATCCTTGCGGCTCTGCCTTGGGCGGCGACGCTTGCGCAGTTGATTGCGGCAGTTGCCATCGAACGGACCGGACTGCGGAAATATCCGGTCGTCTTCTACGCCAGCATCCATCGTCTTCTATGGATGGCGATAGCATTGGTGCCGTTTCTGCTTCGGCCTGGAAGGGCGGCCATTACGGTCTTTATGGGCGTCTTCGGCATTAGTTGCGTGCTGGCCCACCTGAGCGTGCCCCGATGGCAGATATGGATGGGCGACCTGATCCCGCGTCGCGTCCGCGGTCGATACTTCGCCACCCGCAGCCTCTGGACACTTCCGATCCAGGTGGCGGTGGTTATTACCGCCGGTATCCTCCTGGACCGCGCCACGGTTTCCGGCGAGCCGATGACGGTCGATGCCCAGCCGGTGCTGCTATGGACGATTTGCACCATCTTCGCTGTCGCCGCCGTCTTCGGGGCCATTGACGCTCTGCTGCACTTGCGGATTCGGGAGATTGTCTCACCATCGCTGACGGACCATCCTGTCCGCCGGAGGCACGGCATGCTGGCGGGTCTGACCGTGGCGCTGATCGAGCCGGCGCGAGTCGTCGTCAATGCCTTCCGGGACCGGCGTTTTCGCCATTACGCCCTCTACGGCGCCACCATCACTTTTTCCATGACTGTCAGCGGGCAGTTCTTCTGGCTCTACGTTCTGGAGAGTGTCGGTTACAGCAAACTGGGCGCTAACGTGGTTTTTCTGGTCTTTCCGGCCATCTGTACGCTGCTGGTGATTCGCCTGTGGGGCAGATTAGTCGATCTCTGGGGACGGCGACCTATCATGATATTGGCGACGGTCGGCGTTGTGTTCGTTCCCCTGGGGTTTTTCTTTATGTCTCAGGACAACGTGCCTCTGGCCTATTTGCTTGGCGCGGTGTCGTGCATGTTGGGCGGAGCCACGTGGGCTGGGATAACATTGGCCCAGACCGGTATCATCCTGGGCTTTTCTGAGACCAGCGGCGGGAGCAAGTACATAGCCGCCGCTGCTGTCGCCGCCGCTGCCGGTGGATTCGCCGGGGGTCTGGCCGGTGGAGAAATGGCGGAATATTTCGAATACCTTCAAGATAATCCTATTATCCTCGGGCCGTTCCGATGGGTGAACTACCACGTGAACTTCCTGGTTTCCATGGTGACGAGGGTGGCGTCAATTCTCTTCATTGTTGGAATGCCCGACCCGGGCGCAAAACCGCTTCGCGACGTGGTCAGGCACATAAGGTTCAACGCCTACAACAACGTCATGCCCCGCATGTTCTGGCGGTTGCGGACACCGGGGAATCGACGAAAGCAAAAACGTAAATAAACCTCGCCGACAAAAGGATCGTGTAAAGTATTGTGTGTAAGTTGACGGGAATTCGCCCAAAGATGATTTTGACGTTCGTCGGTGCCAAGCCCAGCCATTGCAATGGCTGGGATTAGAGCATCTGACTCGAAGAAGCCTCATATTGTCTGAAAAACTT
>DAOWOP010000090.1 GCA_030642005.1 Planctomycetales bacterium | reverse complement strand
GGAAAAGCAGTCCGCCCACGCGGTCGATCCGGCAAGGGCGCATTGCGACCACGCCGGAAAGACGATAAACCTTATCGACGCGCCGGGTTATCCGGACTTTATCGGCGGGGCGATTTCCGCCCTTGGCGGTGTCGATACGGCTGTGATCGTGGTGTCCGCCTCGTCGGGTATCGAGGTCAACACGCGCAAACTATTCAATTCCGCCGGCCAGGCCGGTCTGGCACGCGCTATCGTGATCAATAAAGTCGATGCCGAGAACATCGACCTGCCGTCGCTGCTGAAGGCGATAGGCGAGACCTTCGGCTCGTCGGTCAAGTGCATGAACCTTCCGGCTGACGGCGGGAAAAAAGTTATCGACTGCTTCGGTAATGATTCCGGCTCGACGGATTTCGGCGACGTCGGCGAGATGCACACGCAACTGGTCGAATCGGTCATCGAGGCAAACGAGGAGATGATGGAGGCCTACCTCGGCGGGGAGGAAATCTCTACCGACAAACTCGCCGGAGCGTTCGCCGGAGCGATGACCTCCGGGACGGTGATACCGCTTTTCTTCACCGCCGGTCGCGAGCAGACGGGCGTAGCGGAACTGGCCGACGCCGTTGCGAATTATTTTCCCTCGCCCGCGGACATTACGCGCGGTGGCGTCCGCAGCGGCGAAGGTTCGGACGCCGAAGCCGTCGAAATCACCACAGACGCCGACAAACCGCTGGTGGCGCAAGCGTTTAGAATCACAGCCGACCCGTTCGTGGGGAAACTGTCCTGGATACGCATCCTCCAGGGCAAACTGACCGGCGAGAGCACCTTCTCGATCCGCGACGAACGCAAGACGCTCAAGACAGGGCACGTCCTGAAGGTCCAGGGCGCTGAGACGGCCGAGGTATCCGCCGCCGTCGCCGGCGACATCGTCGCACTGGCCAAGATCGAGGAAATTCGCGCCGGCGACATCCTTCATGCCGCCGGCAGCGCCATGTTCGGCTCGATCCCAGCAGCGCCGACGCCGATGTACTCACTGGCAGTTACGCCCAAAAGCAGGGGCGACGAAGGGAAGATTTCCGAGGCGCTGTCGCGCCTGGCCGAGGAAGACAGCACCTTCGGCGTCGTCCGCGACAACCAGACAAACGAGACGGTCATCTCCGGCATCGGGGACCTGCACCTTCGGATGATGCTCAAGAAAATGGCCGACAGGTTCAACCTTGATGTCGAGACCAAGACGCCGAAAATCCCCTACCGCGAGTCGATTACCACCACCGCCGACGGACACTATCGCCACAAGAAGCAGACCGGCGGGGCGGGTCAGTTCGGCGAGGTCTATCTCCGCGTCGAGCCGCTCGAACAGGGAAGCGGGTTCGAGTTCGCCCAGGAACTGTTCGGCGAGTCGATCCCGCGCCAGTACCTGCCCGCCATTGAAAAGGGCGTCCGCGACGTGGTCGCCTCCGGGGCTGTGGCGGGATACCCGATGCAGGACCTGAAGGTGATTATAACCGACGGCAAGCACCACCCGGTCGATTCCAAGGAAGTTGCCTTCCGCACCGCCGGCAAGTTCGCCTTCATCGACGCGGTCAAAAGGGCAAAGGCCGTGCTGCTCGAACCTGTCGTTACCATGGAAATCACGGTCCCGTCCCAGTACATGGGCGACATTGCCGGGGACTTATCAAGCCGGCGCGGGCGAATCCTGGGCCAGGACATGCTGCCGGGCGGTATCGTCTCCATCAGCGCCCAGGCCCCACTGGCCGAAGTCGTCCAGTACAACAGCCAACTCCGCTCAGTTACCGGGGGGCAGGGATCATACACGATGGAGTTCAGCCACTACGACCCGGTCCCCGGCAACGTCCAGCAACAGATACTCGCAAACGCCCAAAAAGCGAAAGAACAGGAGAAATAGAAGATGGGCAAACTCGCTATCACGGGAGGCTCGCCAGTTCGAGCGACGCCGCAGGAAAAGACAAAGTGGCCTTATCACGACGAGGCGGAATGTGAGGCGCTGGCCCGCGTCGCCAACAGCGGGCGGTGGCAGCAGGCTGTGGAAGTGGCGGAGTTCGAGGAGATGTTCGCCGCCTACCAGCACGCCAAACACGCCATCTGCGCCAATAACGGGACGGTAACGATGGAGATCGCGCTTCGCGCGTTCGGCGTCGGGGCCGGCGACGAGGTGGTCATCCCGCCGCTGACGTTCTGCGCGACGGGGCTGTGCGTGCTGATGGTCGGAGCGATCCCCGTCTTCGCCGACGTCGAGCGCCACAACGGAAACCTCTGCCCGAAGGCGTTCGAGGACGCCGTTACCGACCGGACGCGGGCGGTCATCCCTATCCACTACGGCGGCACGCCGGCCGATATGGACGGCATCATGGAAGTCGCCCGCAAGCACGACATCAAGGTCATCGAAGACGCCGCCCACGCCCACGGCTGCGAGTGGAAAGGAACGCGGGTGGGCGCTATCGGCGACATCGGCTCGTTCAGTTTCCAGTCCGAGAAGATGATGGTCTCCGGCGACGGCGGCATCATGACGACCAACGACGACGACTTCGCCGCGCTGTGCAAGAGTCTGCGGGCCTTCGGCTATGGGTACACCGAGCCGCTGATGACCAGCAACTGGCGGATGAGCGAGTTCCAGGCCGCCGTCCTGAAGGTGCAGTTCACGCGCATCGACGACCAGATCGCACACAGAATAAAAAACGCCCAAATCTTCCTCGACCGGCTGGATGAAATCGACGGCCTGACTTATGAAATGGACGAGCGCGTAACCCGACTGAACGGATACAACATCCCGCTGCTGTACGACGCCTCGAAATTCAAGGGCCTGCCGCGAGCGAAGTTCTTCGAAGCCCTCCAGGCCGAAGGCTACAACATGCACACTGTGTACACCACCCCGCTCTATAAAGGCCGGCTGTACCAGGAAAAGGCCTTCGGGTCCAGTTGGGTCGGCGATAAGCACGGCAGGGAAATCGACTACACGAAGGTCTGCTGCCCCGTCGCCGAAAAACTCGCCTACGAAGAAGGACTCTCCATCGGACACTGGCTCAACCTGATGGGTTCGGCAGAGGACATGAACGGCCTGGTCGATGCGATTGTCAAAATACAGCAGAATGTCGAGGAAATACTGTAGCACAGACCCGCCAGGACGAGCGGCTTCCGTGGAACACCAAAGTCAGGTGGTCGAATGACGCGCGATTCCAAAGAGCAAAAGAAGATCAGCGAAACGCAGGTAATAGTGGCTGGAGGAGGACCGGCTGGTGTAGCGGCGGCTATTGCTTCGGCCCGAAACGGGGCCGAAACCCTGCTTATAGAACAAGCGGGCTGCCTGGGCGGAACCGCTGCAATATGAAGCGGCTGCTTCGGCGAGGATGATCCCGTCCTCGATGGCAATGGGGCAGGCTGCAGGAACAGCAGCGGCATTAGCGGTAAAAGAAAATGCTGCTCCCAAAGACGTTGACCCTTCGCTGCTGCGGAGTACACTCATAAGCCAGGGAGTAAAACTCGATAACAACCTGTAACAATAATGGAGTTCGGAGTTCGGGAACTCCCAGAACAGTTACAAGAGGCCTTTTGTGGATGATTTTCTTTGAGCGATGAACTTGACAAGTTGACAGGCGCGATACTGACGTCTTATCGCTCCGACAAGCGTACCGAGCGGATCGGCTCGGCGTTCCTTCCCAGCCGGGATGCCATCGTCGAGATTATCGTCGAATTGCGGCAACTGCTGTTCCCCGGCTACTTCGGGCAACTGGCGCTGACGAAGCAGAACGTCCGCTATCACGTCGGCGGCCTGCTGGTCAGGTTGGAAAAGCAACTGGCCGAGCAGATTTATCACTGCCTCCGCCACGCCGAGCGCCACAGCGTCCGGGCCGAAAGCGCCGACAGGAAAAAGGCGACCGGTCTGGCGGACAAATTCCTCCGGCGGATACCGGCCATTCGCAAAATGCTCGCCCTTGACGCCAGGGCAGGTTACGACGGCGATCCAGCCGCAAAAAATATCGAAGAGGTCATCTACTGCTATCCCGGCTTCGGCGCTATTACGATCTACCGCCTCGCGCACGAACTGCACCGCATGAGCGTCCCGCTGATGCCGAGGGTAATGACCGAATACGCCCACAGCACCACCGGCGTCGATATTCATCCCGGCGCGACGGTGGGAAAAAGTTTCTTCATCGACCACGCCACCGGCGTGGTAATCGGCGAGACGACCCGCATCGGCAACAACGTCAAGATTTATCAGGGCGTAACGCTTGGGGCATTGTCGTTCCCGAAGGATGAGCGCGGGCGGGTGATTCGCGGGATAGGCCGCCATCCGATTATCGGCGACGGCGTTACCATCTACGCAAACGCGACAATCCTCGGAAAGACCGCCATAGGCGCCGGCAGCACGATCGGCGGCAACATTTTCATAACCGAATCGGTCGCGCCCAACACCGTCGTAGGCCAGAAGCCGCCCGAACTGCACCTCCGCCCCAAACGCCCGTCAAAGCGCAAATGATTTGGGCGCCGCCCGCTGCGAATCCACGGGCGAAACGGGAACCCCAAATCACAATGCACCGCGATTTGGGGACCCCACGCCCGCGCCACGATATTTTTTAGTCTTTGAATTCTGGTGGATTTCGGATAGAATCTCATTTTGTTACTCAGGTATTCCTGTGCCGTTGGGTCAGAGCGAAGGAGGCCGGTGATGATTTCCGGTTTCAGTAATTTCAGCGACGATTTTTTCGTCAATTTTGATCTTCATACTTCGCTGCCCCTGCCGCAGGGGCGCGAGACGGTGCTGCATTTCTGCGAGACTGTCCAGAAGCAGTTCCCGGAGATGACCGACTTTCACCAGCGTGAAAGCGGCGAATATGTCCTGGAGGGCGACCGCGGCAGCGGGTCGTATCGCTGGCTCGGTCTGGAACAGCGGCGTCTGTCGGCCGGGGCGTTCAACCCGTCCGACATCGCCAATGCTTACGACCAGCACGAGTGGGTGCTGGACCGAAGCCGGTATTTCCTGGGCGTCTCGCACCTGGACGTCGAATCGCTCGACTTGGTCTATGGTTTCAACCTCGACTGCGTCGGCAACCGCGATGAGATAATTCATGAGGCGCTGCTAAGCGGCAGCCGGCTTGCGTCTTTTCTGAACGAGGCCGACGCCGTGGCGCTGAATTTCGAGCCTGCTTTCGTCATCGCCCTGAACGATGATTGCAGCCTCCAGGCCCGCCTGGCCATTGAGACCCGCAACTCCACTTACCAGGTTCGCACCGGCAACTACGACGAAGAACCGATCAGCATCTATTTCACCATCCGCGCCCACCCGCATCCGGGCCGGCAGTTCGACCTGGTCAATTCGCTGACCGAACAGGCCCGCGTCGGAGAAGATATTGTCGTGCGAGTGGTGATCCCCAACATCATCCGCCCCATTGCATCAGCCATCGCCGCCGCCCAGTAAATATGGTTTCTGAAAATACAAACAGCCGGGAGGCGTCGCCGGGGCCGACGGCGCTTGTATTGTTCCTGTTGATCGCCTCTGCCGCCTTGGTAATTCTGGGACTAATCGGCGGCCTGACCGCGCTGGTGCGTTCGGCTTCGTGGCTGTGGGCGGTAATCAGCCTTGTAGGTTCATGCTGCGTCGCCGGCGTGCTGTTGGCCTTGGCCTGGCTGTGCCGGAGAGGCCATCAACAGGAGCAGGCGGAGGGAAAAATGGTTTCGGCGCTGGAGCGCATTGCCGGGGAACTCCAGGCTGCGCCCGTACGTCATGTCGAACAGGGCGCGGGTGATCGCGGCGCCGAAGAGGTTTCGGAAACGTCCCCTGCCGACCGGGCCGAAGCAATGCTCGCGCAACTGCGCGAACTGAATGCCAACCTGATGCTGACCGATGCCCAGCGCCTGAAGAAGGCCAGGGACCTTGCCGAGCGCCGGGCGAATCGGTTGACCGAGCAGGCCGAAGAGGCGATTTCCGCCGGCGATCTCGCCGGGGCTGAAGATATTCTCGGCAATCTGACCCGCCTGGAGCCGGACTCGCCGGATGTACCGGCCTTGCGTGAGCGGATCAAACAGGCCTGCGATGAGTCCGAATCCCACGACGCCTCCGAGGCTGGAAGACAGGTCGAAAACCTCATGGCGGCAAGCGATTTCGCCGGCGCGCGGGCCGTTGCAGAAGCGATGCTGGGGAAACATCCCGATTCGATTCATGCCGTCGATATGCTCGCCAGAGTCAGCCGGGAGGCCGAAGCCTTCGCTACTGAGCAGCAGGGGCAAATGTACCGGAAGATAGAAAAAGCCGCATCGGCCCGGCATTGGCATTCGGCACTTGCCGCGGCGAGAAAATTTCTCGACGCTTGGCCCGACAGCATCAAGGCCGACGCCGTACGGGCGCAGTTATCCACTATTGCCGACAACGCGAGGATCGAAGAAGTTCGAATCCTGCGCGACCAGATCCGGGATATGATTACGCGCCGGCGATTCGGCGAGGCCGTTGAAATGGCGCAGGACGTTATCGAAAGGTTCCCCGAAACCGCCGCTGCAAACGAACTGACCCTGCAAATGGCCCGCCTTCAGGAACGGGCCAAATCCGAGGAAAAGCGATGAATATACTGATTGCAGGCGGTGGAGGCAGAGAACATGCACTGGCGTGGAAAATTGCCCAGAGCGACCAGTGCGACAAACTCTATTGCGCCCCGGGGAACGCCGGAACGGCCGAATTGGGCGAGAACCTGCCGATAAAGGCCGACGACATCCCCGCCATTGTCGCGGCGGCAAAGGAAAAAAACGTTGGCTTGGTCGTTGTCGGGCCGGAAGACCCCCTGGCGGCGGGAATGGTCGATGCCGTCCGCGCCGCCGGGATCATGTGCTTCGGCCCGGTCGCCGAAGGCGCACGCCTCGAAGCCGACAAGGCCTTCGCAAAGGAATTGATGCGTTCGGCCTCGGTGCCCACAGCCGAGGCGCGAATCTTCAAAGACCTCAAGAACGCACGCGACTACGTCCTGTCGCGCGACCATGGCGTTGTGGTCAAGGCCGCCGGTCTGGCAAAGGGCAAAGGCGTGTTCGTCTGCCCTGAACCGCACATGGCCGTCAAACCGCTGGAACAAATAATGACCGAGAAGGTCTTCGGCGACGCCGGTCAGACCGTCGTCGTCGAGGATCTGCTTACCGGGCAGGAGGCGTCGATCCTGGCGCTGTGCGACGGGCGGAACATTTACACACTCGAGGCCTGCCAGGACCACAAGCCCGTCGGCGACGGCGACACAGGCCCGAACACCGGCGGGATGGGCGCTTACAGCCCAACGCCGATCGTCGATGGAGAAATGATGGCAAAGATCGAGCGCGAGGTGCTCGTGCCGATCGTCGATGCCATGCGAAGGTCGTTCGGGCGATACGAAGGCTGCCTCTATGCCGGGCTGATGCTCACGCCGGCGGGACCTAAAGTGCTGGAGTTCAACTGCCGATTCGGCGACCCGGAAACCCAGCCGATGATGATGAGATACAAAAGCGACATCGTCGAGGCGATGGTCGCTACGTGCGAGCACAAACTGGGCGACATCGAGATTCAGTGGGACCCGCGCCCGGCTGTGTGCGTCGTGATGGCGTCGGGCGGCTACCCCGGCCCATACGAAAAAGGGCGCGAAATCACCGGCATCGCCGAGGCCGAGGCGATGGGTGATGTAAAGGTTTTTCACGCCGGAACAGCCATCGCCGACGGCAAGGTTGTAACCGCCGGCGGGCGCGTCCTGGGCGTAACGGCCCTCGGCGAAACAATCGCCGCCGCCCAGAAACGGGCATACGAAGCCGTCGATAAAATCCACTTCCAGGACGCCTACTGCCGACGAGACATCGCAGATAAAGCATTGCAAGAGTAGTAGTCGGTAGCCGGTAGTCAGTAGCCAGTTTGAATTGCCGGGACTTCGCTTCGCTCCGTCCCAGCCTACTCACGCTTCCAGACTCAGTTTCATCGGTTTGGTGAACGTCAGTGCTGTGGCGACGCTGGAGTGTTCCTTCATTGGTTCGTGGCGAAGGATGCTGGCGTCGGAGGAGATATTCTCGAACATGAAGGTGTTGGGCGTCGAGCGCGGCAGGCGCACGTCCACGTGGACGTATTGGCCCAGGCCGATGGTTTGCTTTGTCGGCACGGTCAGCAGCGCCCCGCCGTCAGAGAGGTTCAGCGTCTTCGTGTCCAGTAGTTTGTTGCCTGCATTGTCGGTAACGACAACCGGGCAGGCCAGATCGAAGCGCCTGTGAGCGCGGCGTTCACTAGGCGATCTGGTCATGGCGTATCCTCCCATGCGTCAAAGTTTTCTTCTTCGACATTTAATTCCCGCAGCCAGGCGCGTGTTTGCTCCGGCGTCAGGCCGACGCGTTTTTCCGGCGGCTCGGCGTTTCGGGCGGCCGAGGTCTGTCTCGAACGTTCCAGCATCCGCACCAGTGTTTTTGCGAAAATTTCGCTGGTGGTTGTTTTACATCGCCGCCTGCGTGCGGCGGTGCGAATTTCGCGGTCCGTGCTGACTACCGTCAGCCGGCGAGGCGCACTGTCGGAGGCGATGTATTTAATGATTACATCGTCGGCAGTCTGACCGGCGGCGTATTTTACGTCGATCCGTTTGTCCATGATCTGCTCGGCCAGCGGGCCGTAGGGCGGCGGACCGTCGAAGACCACTCGAACCTTTTTTGGCAGCGCAGGTTTTGAACCTGTGCCGCTTTTGCCGGCAAACCTGCCCATCAGCCGGCACAAGCCGCCCCGACCGACCTCCAGGCCCACTTCACGCAGCGCATACATCAGATTGTTTCCGTCAATCAGAAATGGCACGGTATTTATACTATCGCCAAAATGAGACCGCCACAATCAGGCGGTGTATTTAATTTGTCCGCCGACGATTGTGGCGGCGGGTTTTCCTTTTAGTTTCCAGCCGTCGTATGGGCAGTTCCGGCTCTTTGAGTGGAACTTTTCCGCCCGGACGGTCCAGCGCTTTTTTGGGTCGATGATTGTTATATCCGCTGCCGTCCCGACGGCAAGCGTGCCCGAATCGGCACGAATAATACGTGCCGGATTGACGGTCATCTTCGCAATCATCCCAGACCAGTCCAGCAGGTGAGTGTCGATCAGGGCCTTGGCATACAGGCCAACGGCGCACTCAAGGGAAATCATTCCGAACGGCGCGAGTGCGAACTCCAGTTCCTTTTCCTCTGCCGATTGCGGCGCGTGGTCGGTGGCGAGGCAGTCTATGGTCCCGTCGGCAACGCCGGCGCGGACGGCTTCGACGTCGGCGGCGCTGCGAAGCGGCGGATTGACCTTATAGACCGGGTCGAATGATGCACAGGCCGCGTCGGTCAGCAGCAGGTGGTGCGGCGTCGCTTCCGCCGTTACGCGGACGCCGCGGGACCTGGCCTGACGTATCAACTCCACCGACCAGGCCGATGAGACGTGCTGGACGTGGTAGCGAGCGCCGGTCCGCTCGGCCAGGACAAGGTCGCGCTGGAGCATCAGTTCCTCGCCGGCTGCTGCTATGCCGCGCAGGCCCAGCCGGACGGCCACTGCGCCGGAGTTCATCGCCCCGCCGGAAAGGTCGCTGTCCTGGCAGTGCTGCATCAGCGCAACGTCCAGCATACCGGCGTACTGGAGGGCGCGGTACATCACGGACGTTGAGGCTACGCCGTCGCCGTCGTCGCTGAAGGCGACTGCCCCGGCTTCGAGCATCAGGCCCATTTCGGCCAGTTCCGCCCCTTCGCGGGCCTTGGTGATACACCCGACCGGAAGGACGCGAGCGCCCCCGGCCTCAGCGCCGCGCTGGAGGACGTACTGGATGGCCGTTTCGTTGTCCTGCGGCGGATGCGTGTTGGGCATCGCGCAGATGGTCGTGAACCCGCCGGCCACCGCTCCGGCAGCGGCTGTGGCGATGGTCTCTTCTTCCTCGTGCCCCGGCTCGCGGCAGTGGACGTGAATATCTATCAGACCCGGACAGACAATTTTTCCCTTGGCGTCGATTACCTCTTTAGCCTTACCGACAGCCTTGCCGACTTTGACGATTTTGCCATTGGCGATTGCCACGTCGGTAATCTCATCGGTTCCCGAAGCCGGGTCAATCACTCGTCCGTTTTGTATGAGAATGTCGTTCATGGTTTATTTTTTGCGTAATATCGTTCGTTTTCAGCCGCGTAGCGGCTGCTGGTTCTTTTAGCCGCGGAGCGGCGCTCGTTTGTGCAACCGGAAACATGCTTTACACTTTGTACCGGGCACATGGTTTACACTTTTTCATAGGTTCACGTAACCGTCTGGAGGCCCTGGAGCGTAGCGGAAGGGCCTCCAGACGGTTCGACAATCGACACCCCGGCACG
>DAOWOP010000136.1 GCA_030642005.1 Planctomycetales bacterium | reverse complement strand
TCGGGTTCCGGTTCGGGGGCCGGTTTTATGATCGGCGTGGGTTCTGGTTTCGGTTCGGGCTTTGGTTCCGGTTTAGTGGTCGGTTCCGGTTTTGGTTCGGGTTTTGGCGGGGCGGGTTTGATTACTACGATCCTCTCGGCCTCGACGATGTACAGCCTCATTGCCTCGTCATATTTCGGTGCGCCGATTACGCCGATGTGCGCTCCGACAAGCCCGGCAAGGTCCACCGCGCCGGTCGTGCACTGGATATATGCGGAGATCAGGTGCGCATCGGGGTCGCGGAGAAGGTACCGCTTCGGCCCGGTCGGTCCGCCGGTGAACAGTTCGCTGGCGTTGAGGACACCCTCTGCTGCGTATTTTCCGCTCGGCCTGGTCGTCGGCGCGGTGGTTTTGATTCGTGCGCGTTCGGCGGCCAGTCTGGCCCGCCTGGCCTCGGCGCTGCGAATGAGGTCGGCTACCTCCCGAACGTCCTTGACCAGTTCCATCCTGCCCTGGAGAAACTCAACTCGCAGCCTGACGTATGGCCCGATCGGGCTGTCGGGCGAAAGTTTGATGGCCTGATACTTCGCCAGGAGGCCCGGCAGGTTTCTCTTTTCTCGCGGCTTTTCGAGTTCGGCCTGGAGCGCCTTTTCGGCGGCCTCGAACGCCGCCAGTTCGTCTTTGATAACACCCGGCTGGGTCGTTGGTACGACGGTTGTCGCCTGCGTAGTAGTTGCCGGCTGGGTATCTGCGCCCGGCGCCAGACGCTTGACGAACCTGGCTGAAATCCACAACCTCGCGCCGGGCGGAGGGGTGATCTGATAATACCCTTCCTGCTCGCCGACGATTGTTACCTTCCCGCCGATATTGAGCCTGGTCTGAACGACGTCGATTCGGTTGCGGTACAGTTCCATGCCGCTGCCCGCGCGGACCAATACGTTCGTTCCGGTTACTGTGCCGACGTTGCCGGCGACGCTGACGAATCTTTTTGAGATGAGGCTGTAGCAGCCCGCCGGCGGCATGATTTCCAGCCAGCCGTCGCGCCCGTCGCGCCGCCCTACGACCCTCACCCTCGCCCGGCGGGACAGTTTTATGCAGGGGTAATTTCCCGGCTCGCTGCGGACATAAACGTTATCGCCGGTAACGACGCCGATAATCTGTTTTTCCGCAGGCCTGGTCGTCTGAGCCAAGGCGCCGGCCGCCACCAACGCCGATAATGTAAAAATCGTTATTCTGGAAAGCATTGTTTGCTCCTTCATCCCATTACAGTCGATTTACGGAACCCCAAGACCGTAACGCGCCCCGCAAACTATGTCAATAATCACAGGCGTTGCCAGTTGCCGGTCCGGCGGATATAGTAACCGCAGAACATACGGGAAATAAACGCTTGAGTGAACAATTCCACAATTCGGACTTCAAAGTCAATATCCACGCACCGTGGCGGATTGAGTACATCAATATGCTCAACGAGCAGCAGCCCGGCTGCTTCCTCTGCCGCACGCGCGACGAAACCGACCGCGACGCCGAAAACCTCCTGCTGTGGCGGACGGATAACTGCATCGTGGTGATGAACCGTTTCCCGTACTCTGCCGGGCACCTGCTTATCGCCCCGGCCGAACACATCGGCGAACTAGCCGACCTGGACGACGAAGTCCTGCTGGAAATGATGCAACTGGCGCGGGATGCGCAGAAACTGCTGGCCCGCTCCATCCGGGCCGAAGGTTTTAATATCGGCGTCAACGTCGGGCGATGCGCCGGCGCGGGCCTGCCGGAGCACCTGCACATGCACGTCGTGCCGCGATGGAACGGGGATACGAACTACATGGCCGTGCTCGGCGACGTCCGCGTCGTCTCGCAATCGCTGACGGAACTATATCAACAATTGCGGGAAGCGTCGGTCGAACTGAAATTGCCCGGTGTCGGATGAACGACGAAAGCCCCGCATCGCTGAAGCCTTACGCCCTTCATGCAGCCGACAGCGGCGGGCGGGTTCACGCCGAGGCGGAACACCCCTACCGCTCCTGCTACCAGCGCGACCGCGACCGGATCATCCACTGCTCGGCATTCCGCAGGCTTGACTACAAGACGCAGGTCTTCGTCCCGCACGAGCAGGACCATTACCGCACGCGCCTGACGCATACGCTTGAGGTCGCCCAGGTCGCCCGGACGCTTGCGCGGGCCTTGCGGGTCAATGAGGACGTCGCCGAGGCCGTCGCACTGGCGCACGACCTGGGGCATCCGCCGTTCGGGCACGCCGGCGAGGAAATCCTCAACGAACTGATGGCCGGGGCCGGCGGATTCGAACACAACCGCCAGAGCCTCCGCGTCGTCGATTACCTCGAACATCCTTACCCCGACTTTCGCGGGCTGAACCTCACCAACGCCGTCCGGCTATGCCTTGCCCGCCACGAGACCCGCTACGATACGCCACAGATTGACGAATTCGCCGATATTCCGTCCGCCCCTCTGGAAGGTCAACTGGTCGATCTTGCCGACGAGATAGCCTATACATCCGCCGACCTTGCCGACGCGCTGGCCGTCGGTTGGATAACCATCGAGCAACTGGCCGACCTGGAACTCTGGCGGCGGGCGTGGACGCAGGCCGAGCGGGAAATGCCGGAAGCGCGGGCGATTCACAAACGCATCTCTGCCTGCCGGGGCGTGCTGGGCATCCTTGCCGACGACGCCCTGGCCGAAACTGCCCGGCGAATAGATCGGCTCAAACCAACTTGTCCTGCCGATGTTCAAGATACCCCGCAGCGTTGTGCGGCCTTCGGTGAAGAGACGGGCGGGCAACTCGAACAATTGCAGCATTTCCTGCTGGAGAACGTGTATCAGCATCCGGTGGCGCTTCGTCACCACGCCGAGTCCCGGCGGATAATCACGGAATTATTCGAGGCGTATCTTTCAGACCCGGCCTTGCTGCCTCAGCGCTATCGCGGGCGGATTGACACCGACGGGATCCATCGCGTCATATGCGACTACATCGCAGGCATGACCGACCGCTTCTGCCGGGAAGAGCATCAACAGATAGGTCGTAGGTCGTAGGTCATAGGGTGTAGGGGGCGAGGGTTTTGCGCAATAAAACGCGCGGCGGGCCAGGAGACCCGCCGCGCGGTGATGCCCGAAATTAACTCAATCGGCTATTCTGATTTTTCCTCGCCGGCTTCGTCTTCGTCGGCGGGTTTTTCCTCAGCGTCGGCTTCTTCGGCGGGCGGCGTCTCGGCCTCAGCCGGGGCGGCCTCTTCTTCGGTGATTTCCTCGACGTACACGTCGTCCAGGTCGGTCGCGTCAATCTTCCGCCTCAGGAGGTAGTAGATGTTCGTGGCTGCCGAGAAGAAGAAGCATATCCCGAACGCCGCCACAACTCCGATAACGAGGTACACCCACCCTGCCAGGACGATCGAAGCGCCGGCCTCGGAGCCGCTCATCGCCTCGAACTGCCATGGGCCGTGGAAGGACTCGAACGTAGGCTTGGCCCACATCACGTCGAGTTTTCCGGCACCTGCAGCGTAGTTTTCCCGGCCTGCGGCGCCCATCCACCAGCCGACCCAGAAATGCACCGCCAGCAGCGCGATAAACGCGAACAACCTGACGAACAGGTAACAGATCGTCCCATATATAGCCGCTACCACCCAGTACAGTCCGTATCGGAACGGGCGGGTAAAGGTGTAACTGAACGACCGGCTGATGGCGTCGAACGAGTCGGAGCCTTCAACGGCGATCGTAGGCCACATCAGCGGCGCTCCGCCTACAAGCCCGACCGTCAGGAAGGCAATCACCACACCCAGTATCAACGCCAGGAAAAACAGTATGGCTACGACCCATTCGCCGAAGACCGGAATCGTTCCGAGCAGCCCGCCCAGCGCCAGGAATATCCCGAGAAGAACGATTATTCCCAACGGAAGCAGCGGGGCTGTGAAGAAACCGACGAACTTCGACAGCGAGAACGAAACAGCCGTTCCGATCGAAATTTTTTCCTCACGGGCTGCGTGCAGCGCGGCGATACGGCAGATCGCTCCGCCAAGCACCGACCAGATCGCCAGCGCCACAGCAATGTAAATCAGCGAATATATCGGATAGGTCAAGACCATCCACCACAGACCCCAGAACATCATCGCAACGAACGCCAGCAGGCCGTAGCCCTCGGGGTTGTTCGCGGAGGCGTCGAACGGCGTGCGGTTCTGCACGGCCTGGGCCGCCTGAGTCATCGAACCTCGCTGGGTAAGGAGGTTGGAGATACCCGTTGCGAAGTTGCCGCGACGCACAGCGCCAATAGCATTGGAGACGCATCGACCCTGCCAGTCCATAAAGCCCGCGAAGATTCCGCTGCCCTTCAACTGTTCCAGGTTGTTCGCCCCGGCGATGTATGTCTGAAGCGCCCCTCTCCTGGCCGCCAGGTGCGCCTTTCCAGCACGCTTCAATTGTTTCTTCCGCTCTTTCTTTTCGGGCAGGGCGCCGATGCGGTCTTCTTCCTTTCCCAAATCATCATCAGCGGTGGTCAACGCCTTCTCGTATGAACGGTCCAATTCTTTCTTGACGCGCTTCAGGCCATCGCCGAAATCGTCTTTGGCCAGTCTGGTTGCGTCTTTGGCGGTCATGTCCGTCATTCGGGTCAGCATCCCCGCCAGACTTCTAACTCGCGTTCCTTCGAGCCATTGCTCCTTATCTTCGAGGAAAGCGGTCCGGCTGGGGGCAGTCCAGAACCCCCAGGCTTCGCCGGGCCTGACCACGGACGAGTCGCTCGCGCCGGACCAGACATAGTCCATCGACACGCCCAGCGCGCAGGTAAGAATAATTGCCAGCAAAGCCAGAATGATCTTGCTGGGATGGATAGCCATCTTGAAGGACTTGAGAATGTGCGTAAAACTGAAGACCTCGTTCCAACTTACGCTCCTGACGATATGCTGTTCATCCGCCATGACTGTTCCTTTCAATATAATTCCATTTCCGCCACCGGCGCGAATTATAGCCCATGCGCCGCACGGTTCAATGAATTTTCTACCTCAATATTGTTCGGCATACCACGAAAAATATATGAGCCTAAAGCCGACGGATAGCTATCCGTCGGCTTTTTTTTCAAGATACATCATAAATGTAAATTGCTGACGACCGGGCACACATCTGCCAAAATCGGCGTTTTGACCTCGTATGAGGTGTATTTTCTGACAGGTTCGCAAGGGAGACGGATATGGCCGATTTTCCTAAACAACTGTCGTTGAAAGACTTGCTTTCCTCGGCACACGCCTTGCTCACTGCTGGTTGGTGCTGTCCGTGCCGGCGCGATGTCTCTGCGCCGCAGGGTGCGCCGGTAAAAAGTCGCACAACATAAATGATAATGGATGTGTCGCTAAGCCCAGCCATTCGAATGGCTGGGCTTAGCGAGCGTTTTTACAATCGCCATGTAAGGAGAATTTCACTATGGCAGTAAAGCAGTTGGCCTTCGAGAGCGACGCCAGGAGCGCCATGCTGGCGGGCGTCAACAAGATAACGGACGCGGTCAAGAGCACCCTGGGCCCACGCGGCAGGACCGCCATCCTCGACAAGGGATGGGGCGCGCCGACCGTTACAAAGGACGGCGTAACAGTTGCCGAGGAAATCGAACTGGCCGACAAGGCCGAAAACATGGGCGCGAAACTCCTCAAGGAGGCAGCCAGTAAGACCTCCGACGTCGCCGGCGACGGGACAACCACCGCGACCGTCCTCGCCCAGGCGATATTCGCGGCGGGCCTGCGGAACGTAACGGCCGGCGCCGACGCGATGGCGCTGACTCGTGGCATACGTAAGGCCGCCGACAAGGTCGCCGATGCGCTCGGCAAGATGGCCAGACCCGTCGATATCTCCAACAAGGACGACATCATCAACGTCGCCGCCATCTCCGCCAACAACGACCGCACCATCGGCAAGGTAATGGCCGACGCCTTCGAGCGGGTAGGCAAAGACGGCGTAATCACCGTCGAGGAAGGAAAAGGCATCGACACGACCGTCGATGTCGTCGAGGGTATGCAATTCGACCGCGGCTACCTCAGCCCGCACTTCGTTACCGACCCGGACTCCATGACATGCGAGATGGAAAAACCGCTCGTGCTCATCCACGAGGAAAAAATCTCCAACGTTACCAAACTCATCCCCCTGCTGGAGAAGGTCGCAAAGGCCAAGAGGCAACTGCTGATTATCGCCGAGGACATCGAAGGCGAAGCCCTGGCTACGCTGGTAGTCAATAAACTCCGCGGAATCGTCCAGTGCTGTGCGGTCAAGGTCCCCGGCTACGGCGACCGGCGAAAGGCGATGCTCGCAGACATCGGAATCCTGACGGCATCGAAGGTCTTCACCAAAGACCTCGGTATCGACCTGGAAAGCGTCTCGCTGACCGATCTGGGAACGGCCAAGAAGATTACCATCGACAACAACAACACGACCATCATCGAAGGCACCGGCAAGACGGCCGACCTTAAAGGCAGGATTAATCAAATCCGCGACGAGATCGAGACTACCACGTCCGACTACGACCGTGAGAAGTTGCAGGAACGTCTGGCGAAGTTGGCCGGCGGGGTCGCGCAGATTAACGTCGGGGCCGCCACCGAATCCGAGATGAAGGAAAAGAAGGCCCGTATCGAAGACGCCCTGCACGCCACGCGGGCGGCTATCGAAGAAGGCATCCTCCCCGGCGGAGGCGTCGCGCTTATCCGGACGAAAAAGTCGCTGGACGGGTTGAAACTCACCGGCGACGAAGCCACCGGCGTTGCAATCGTCGCCCGCGCTATCGAAGAGCCGCTGCGGCAGATCGTCGCCAATACCGGCGCAGAGCCGTCGGTTACGCTCAGGAAGGTCCAGGAAGGCAAAGACGACTTCGGCTTCAACGCCGATACGATGAAATACGAAAACCTCCTGGCCTCCGGCGTAATCGACCCTGCCAAGGTTACGCGGTCCGCCCTTCAAAACGCCGTCTCCGTCGCAGCACTGCTGCTGACCTGCGACTGCGTCATCACCGAAAAACCCTCCGATGAAGAAATGCCCCCGGGCGGAATGCCCCCCGGCGGCGGAATGGGAGGAATGGGAGGCATGGGCGGAATGGGCGGCGGTATGCCCGGAATGATGTAAGGCAGGTGAGAGGTAAGAGGTAAGAGGTAAGAGGTGAGAGGTGAGAAAACGGACAACCGCCTACTATCGCGGAGCCTAACCTCTAACCTCTGACCTACGACCTATGAAGCGAACAGGCAAACAACTTTGGGAACAAGGAGCAAATGAACATGGCATTGAAACCTTTAGATGACATGGTATTGGTAAAGCAGTCCGAGGCGGAGGAGCGAACCGCCGGCGGGATCGTCCTGCCTGATGCAGCCAGGGAAAAACC
>DAOWOP010000078.1 GCA_030642005.1 Planctomycetales bacterium | reverse complement strand
CTGTCGCAGCGTCTATGGCCGCAGCCATGAATTTTTCATCGTCCATTCTCGCGCCCTTATCCTGGAAGAATGTAGGCGATTCTTTTCAGGTCGGCAAGCAAAAGCAAGCCGGAGCAGAGGTGCGATTGACGCAGGAGCGTTATCAAATAGGGGACGCTAACCTATTTTGCGATTGACAAACTGCCGGTTGACGCTGATACTGATTGGAATGATAGGGAGAAAAGGCGAAAATAGGTTAGCGTCCCCTATTTCCCAGATACGAATACGACGGGCTGAATCGCCGCATCAAGAAACACATAGACACACAGGCCCCGGCCAACCCCAACGGCGTGGACATCTACCGCCACTTCTTCTACAACAGTTCATGGCAGATCGTCGAAACGCGCAAGGCCACCAGCGAGCAGGGCGAAAACACCCAGCCGGAAACGCTCCAGCCGGAATATCAATACGTTTGGAGCCTGCGTTACATTGATGCGCCAATCCTGCGCGACAAGAACACGGATGCCGATGATCTTTGCGACGACGAACGGCTGTACTACCTGAACGACGCGAATATGAACGTAACAGCCCTGCTCGACACCAACGGCGATGCCGTCGAACGGTATATTTATGATCCGTATGGTAAGGTAACGATTCTTAATGGCAAGAGCGGCGTCGATAAGGACGGCCAGGTGACGGAGTGGACCGCCGACGCCGACCAGAAATCCGACGTTGACAATCGCATCCTCTTCTGCGGCTACTACCGCGACGCCGAAACGGGCCTTATGCAAGTCCGCCACCGGCCATACCACATCTACCTCGGCTGGATAACGCGGGAGCCCAAGGATGCCGACAAAGTCTCCGGCGGCTACCACGACGGAATGAATGTGTATGAGTATGTGGGGAGCAAACCTGTCAATGCTTTGGACCCAAATGGGCTGAAGACTTGGACTAGAGATTCAGCCCGCGCGGAGGTCAAGAAACAGATAACCACCTGGAGAGGGAAAGGATACAATTTTGCGGCCGACCTGATGCAATATTTTCTCGACAAGAAAGGTCCAGCCGACTATGTTCCAACGCAAGCCAATATCGACGAGCTTAAGAACCACGGAACAATTAAGATACTCGATCTGATACTTTATCATATAGCTCCCTCATGCACTCTTCCTGATACAGGTACATATAACGTGAACATTGCCCACCCCGGCAAAGGATCAAACGTGGAATCAAATATCAGATGGCCTTACTACCAAGGAACAAAGAAGAACATGCTATATGCCTACGGAGGCGCTGATCTCAATGTGACGGGTAAGGTGTTTGTGATCCAGGAATACAAGTCATTCCTGATGGTTTTAGTCGTCAAAGGGGAATGGTATTGGTCCGGAAGAGTAAAGGTTTCCCTTGGTGATCTATACACATTTGACTCGAGTTATCTGAAGAAGACAGCTTCTGCTTGGCGGTCCGATCCCTACGATGCAGCTCTTTGGTTAGAGACGAAATGTGGGTACAAGCCATTTTACCATAAGATGGAATTCGACCTGTCTTGGCAGAGAAGAAAATCACCGTACAGCTACCGTAACCAGTATACGATGCTTGCCATGTGAGCAGTCCAGTAATACCAACGGCAACAGGCCCTAATTGTCGATGGTATAAATCAAGTGGGAAACAATTATGAGAATGATAGTCGGACAAACAATTCCTGGCACGGAGGCTGTGTGGCTGGTTATTATGGGTATCATGATCGGCATCGCCTTGGGTATTGCAACATGTATCTGCGCATTTTCAAAATGTAATAAACGATCTGTGTTCGCTTTGGGGAGCATATCAGTTGCTATGGGTATTCTAATCTTTTTGTCACACTTCTGCGCCCATGATTACAAAATCGTGAAAAGCATTGAGTCCATTTCGAGGCATCGACTGATTTCTCTGTTTGCGGCGTTGCCCGTTGTATTGGGAGGACTGGGACTACTGTTCGGGCTACGCAAGAGATAACGGCTGTCCCTACCGAAAACTCTGGCCAAGATGAAAGGAAGAAACCGAGAAACCGGGACGGTGTAGTGGACCAGCGAAAGTGAACAGCGATTTTCGGGGAAATTTCTGGCAAATAGGGGACGCTAACCTATTTTGGGATTGACAAACTGCCGATTGACGCTGATACTGATTGGAATGGTAGGGGATTAAGGGGGCGGAGCACTTAATTGGTCGGCGCCAACTCGCCGGATGTGGATTATACCTACACAGCCGTTACCATCGACGGGAATCAAAAGAACGTCCGGCTGACTTCTGTTGAATATCCCTCAGGCCGGGATGTATACTATAATTACGGTACGACCGACGACATAGACGATCGCTTCAACCGTCTGAACAACCTGGCCTCGTCGGCCACGCCGACGGACGCGCAGAAATACGCCGAATACGCCTATCTCGGAGCCGGAACTGTGGTTGAGTTGAAATACCCAGCCGTTACCGTCAGCAGCAACCCGCTGGCGCTGACCTACGGGGCCAGCGGGACCTACGCCGGATTCGACCGCTTCGGCAGAGTTGTTGACCAAAAGTGGGAAATCAAGAACGCCAGCCCCACCAACGTCAAAGACCGTTACAAATACGGCTACGATGCCGCCGGCAATCGCACCAGCCGAGATGTGGACCCGACCAGCCCACCGACCGGCAAGGATGAGAAATATACCTACGACGGCCTCGATCGGCTGAAATCTTACGACCGAGGCACGCTCTCCGGCGGTAACATCACCAACAAGGTCCGCAATGAGGCCTGGACCTTATCGCAGACGGGCAATTGGGGCGAATACAAGACAGATGCCAACGGCGACGGCGACTACAGCGACGACAACGACCTGGACCAGAATCGCACTAACAACAAGGTCAATGAAATTTACAACGCTACTGCCGGGGCCGCGATCACCGAAGAGTACGGCCCGCAGAGGTCCTGGGCCGACCCCGCGCACGACCTTGCCGGGAATATGACCACAGTGCCCAAGCCGACAGATATGGAGAACACCTACGCCTGCAAGTATGATGCGTGGAACCGCATGGTCGAGACCAAGGCCGGCGAGAACGTGGTAGGCAGATACGAATACGACGGGCTGAATCGCCGCATCAAGAAACACATAGACACACAGGCCCCGGCCAACCCCAACGGCGTGGACATCTACCGCCACTTCTTCTACAACAGTTCATGGCAGATCGTCGAAACTCGCAAGGCCACCAGCGAGCAGGGCGAGAACACCCAGCCGGAGACGCTAAAACCGGAATATCAATACGTCTGGTCGCTTCGTTACATTGATGCTCCGATCCTGCGGGATGAGAATGAGGACAATGACGATTACTGCGACGAGGCCAACGACGATGAGCGTTTGTATTACCTGAACGACGCAAACATGAATGTAACGTGTTTGGTTGATTCCAACGGCGATGCGGTTGAGCGTTACATGTATGATCCGTATGGGAATGTGACGTTTTTAACCGGCGTGTGGGCCAAGGTTGGCGGGACGGGCACTTCCTCTGCCTACGACAACAACATTCTCTTCTGCGGCTACTACCGCGACGCCGAATCCGGCCTGTACCAAGTCCGCCGCAGACCATACCACATCTACCTCGGCTGGATAACCCGTGACCCTCTTAATCAGGACATCCCCGGCGGCGGCTACCACGACGGCCCGAATTTGTATGAGTATGTTGGGACGGCACCGATAGGTTTGCTCGACCCATTTGGGCTGTATACGGACGATATTCCACCGGGAGAGCAAATGTGTGATTTCGGCGGATACGGATGGAGAGGCGGGAGAGCGCATCGCGCTACTACCGCCAAAGAACGTGCTTTGGCTGCGTTGGCGGAGGTTCATCAGGAACATACGGGTTATATGTATTATGAACACAACAATGGATGGCTGATTGGACTGCGGCCTTTGATATGGGATAAACTCAATGCTGCCTTGTGGTGGCTGGATGAGTGTGACTATAATGAACAAGAACCGGGGACGGGCCACCTTAAAACCGCCAACGCAGCATATACCGACAGTTGGTTGTTTGGTGAAGAAATGTACATATCGACTGGCACTCTAAATAAGTACACGATATTTCATGAGGCCATACACGCATATAATGATATGGTAAATAAATACGACGGCCCCAGCAAAAAGGCTGAACGCAAGAATGAAGGCATTGCTTATGCAGCACAGTATATGGCAGAAAGGCTAAAGCGGTTACAACTTGTAGAAAACGAGCTTGACAAAAAGGTCCCAAATGTCGAAATTATAAAATTCGAGTGGCGGGGAAGTTGGTTCTACATAAATAATATCGTGGGCCAATATGGCAAGGCTAGTGGGAAAAATTTTGATATAAAAGTAAAGGATGTCTGGCGCGTAAGAAAGCATCTTGCCTTCAAAGTCAGATGCACAGAGATTGCTGCGATCTATAACAAGCACGAAGGAGCCAAGAGGGCTTGCATAGAATTCCACTGCGTACCGAATGCAAAATCCACCAAAAAACCCATATCAGTCAGTAAGAAACTACATCCGACGTTTGAGTAAGGAGTGCAGCGTGATGACAAATCGTAGATTCTGGTGTGTGTTAGCAATGATTCTGGCCGCGCTATTGTTGGCAGGTTGCAAACGAAAGGCTAAACCAGAACTGGATGCAATTATGCGAACGCATAATGATCTCAGATATATTCGTGTAACCATACACATCATAACATCTTTCGATCCTTCTCAGCGACCACCGGTGACTTTAGCCGAGTTGGTTCAATGGATGAACGAGCAAATTGATATATCATCTGATGAGGCGCTTGAGTGTGTTGACGTGAAGAAAAAAACTATTTCCGATGGTTGGGGAAGGCCGATAGTGTTGCTCTCGCATTGTGGTTGCCTTTGCGCAGTTGCAAGTAAAGGGCCCAACGGGACTTGGGAAGGCGGGACCGGTGACGATATCGTTGTTTGCTTGGGTGAAGCGGTTGTCCCTACCGAAAACTCCATACGGGACAAAAAGTGACCATGTTTGGGCGAACCAAGGGTCGCTCAAGGCTGATTGAGACCAAAACAACTGTTGCGATGAGGCAGCAGCAGGAACTCTTTGACAATTGAATAAGGAAAAATAGGGTTTTGGGACTTGGGTTTCGGGACTTGGAAAAAAGTCGCAGACGGGCAATTGGGGCGAATTCAAGATTGACGCCGACGGCGACGGCTCTTACGGCGAAAGCCCCGGCGACCTCTACCAGCCCCGCCAGCATAACGCAGCCAACGAGGTATATTTCATAAGCGAACTCTCCGGCGACGAGTGGGCTGACCCCGCGCACGACCTTGCCGGTTCCCAGCGGTTCGGCAAGGCTCACCACAGGCGGTCTGGCCTGCGCTTCCTTTATCAAAGCCCGCTTGACTGAACGGCTCGCAGGGGCTACCCTCACTCCGTTATGACCGATTGCAAGACACCGGAAATCACGCTTGGCGAACTTGCCGAGAGGCTCGGCGGGGCTTTGACGGGCGAGACCGAGAAGGTCATTCGCGGCGTCGGCAGCCTGGCCGATGCCGGCGCTGATGAAATCGCCTTCCTTGCCAATGTTCGCTACGAGCGGTTCATGGCCGCGACCAAAGCCGCGGCGGTGATAGTGGCAGAGGACTACGACGGCGCAGGCGAAAATCTCATTCGCTGCAGCGACCCGTATTTCGCCTATCGGGAGGCGATGGTAACGATTTACGGTTTCCGCCGGCATCCGTTCAGCGGCGTGGACGCATCCGCCCGGATCGACCCGACCGCAAAGGTGGCCGATGACGCCGCCGTGGCGCAGTTCGTTACCGTCGGGCCTGGCGCACAAATCGGCGCAGGGACGGTGCTTTATCCGGGCGTATTCGTCGGCCCCGATGTGAAAATCGGTCGCGGCTGTGTGATTTATCCCAACGTTGTGCTGTACGACGGCACGATCATGGGCGAGCGGGTAACGATCCACGCCGGGACCGTTATCGGCCAAGACGGTTTCGGATACGCAACGCACGCCGGAAGGCACGAGAAGATACCCCAGGCCGGTTGGGTCGAAATCGGCGACGACGTGGAAATCGGCGCTTGCTGCGCGATCGACCGCGCCACGATGGGCGCGACTGTCATCGCCGACGGAACGAAATTTTCCAACCTTATAGCCGTCGGCCACGGCACGAAGATCGGCAAAGGCTGCCTGTTCGTCGCACAGGTCGGCGTAGCCGGCTCGACGACGATAGGCGATTACTGCGCCCTGGCCGGTCAGGCCGGCGTCGTTGGGCACATAGAAATCGGCAACAACGTCCGCATCGGCGCACAGGCCGGCGTAATCGGCGACGTGGCGGACGGCCAGGAAGTCCTCGGCGCTCCTGCCGTGCCGAGATCGCAGGCTCGAAGGGTCTATTCGGTACTGAACCAACTACCTCGCCTGCGAAATGTGATCCGGAAACTCGCCGCCGACGTCGCCGACCTGAAAAAGCGAAACAATCGGCCTGAAGATAATCAGAAGTGACCACAACCGAGGAACCACCTGTGGTGAGCGCAGTCGAACCGTTGGGTCTGATTGCCGGAACCGGTCGATTGCCGGTGCTGATCGCCGGCGGTGTCCGCCGGTCGGGCCGGCGACTGGTGGTGGTGGGGATTCGAGGCCAGGCCGACCCCGCCCTGCGCGACCTGGCGGATGTCTTCGGCTGGGCGGGGATTACCCGGCTGGGGCGGTGGATTCGCCTGCTCCGCCGCAACGGCGTCCGGCGGGCGGTGCTGGCAGGCGGAGTGCGGAAGGCGAATATGTATTCGCCGCTGCGATTGCTGCGGTACTGGCCTGACTTGCGCACCGCCCGGCTCTGGTATGGAAAACTCCGACACGACAAACGCGATAACGCCGTCCTGCTGGCCGTCGCCGACGAACTCGCAAAGGAGGGCATTGAACTTATGTCAAGCGTCGAATATTGCGCCGAGCACCTCGCCGATGAAGGCCTGATGACGAAAACCCCGCCGTCGAAGTCGGCCCAAGCCGACGCGGACTTCGGCTTCAAAATCGCCCGCCGAAGCGCCGAACTGGATGTGGGACAATCAGTCGCCGTCAAGGAGCGCGACATAATCGCAGTCGAGGCGATGGAGGGCACCGACGAGATGATCGCCCGCGCGGGGCGGCTGTGCAAAACCGGCGGGTGGACGCTGGTGAAGGTCGCTCGCCCGAATCAGGATATGCGATTCGACGTGCCGACCGTCGGGCCCGAAACGATCCAGACCCTCAAAACCGCCCGCGCCGCCTGCCTGGTCCTCGAAGCCGGTAAAACCATCATCCTCGACAAGCCCGACACGCTCGCCTTGGCCGACCGCCTCGCCATCGCGGTGGTGGGAAAACGAGCAGAATAATGGGCTGCAGAGACGCAGACGGCACCCGCGTCCTCACTACCCGGCGGGTTTGGTGGTGGTTGCAGGTGTTGTCGCCGGGGCGGTGCGCGGCAGAGCGCCGGGTGAGCGGAAGTACCTGCGAATTACCTGCATCGCCGGTTTGCCGCTCGGAATATAGGAGGTGTCGTTCATTCCGCCGGCCTGGCTGGGGTGATTTCGCCATTCCCAAATCAGTACGCCGGCGACGGTCTTTTCATTCTGCCAGGTCCTGAAGAACGCCTCGAAGCAGTTGGCCTGCGCGGTCGGGTCCGGCTTTTCCGAGCCGTAGTAGTTCCAAGGCTCCTTCGCGCAGCCTTCCTGGCTTGGCCAGCCGACCTCGGTGAACAGTATCGGCAGCCTGACTTCCTTCTTTTTCTGCCAGGCGAGGATTTTTTTCTTTATCGGTTTCCATGCCTCAATCAGCACGTCCATCGTCGGCTTCTTGTCGCCGACCAGGTCGTAATAAACGGTCATGCCGACCAGGTCCAGGTCCCGCCACCACTCAATGTCCTTGTAGTGGTCCCAGTTGGCCGAGTAACTCAACCGCCCCTTATAGACCTTTCTGACTTTTCGGATAAGTTGTCGCCATTGGCGTATCTGGTCTTCCATGCCGACCAGTTCCGAACCGATCATGAAGACCTCGGCCTTGGCTTCGGCGGCGACTTTGGCGTAGAAGAGGATGTAATTTTCGTAGTCTTCCCACCATTTGCCCGGATGGGTCGGGGCGATCTTTCCCCGCCATTCTCCGGAGCCTGGGTTCTCCAGCAGGATAATGGGCATTATCACCACCCGCAGCCCGCGGGCGCGGGCGAGTTTGATGAGGTTGGCTAACCTCTTTATCGACGGCACCTTGCGATACTCGATGAACAGGCTGCTGGCGGCGCAATTTTCCTGGTAGGCCGACAGGGAAAAACAGATGGTGTTGGCGCCGCTTTTGGCGATTTGCTCGACGTATTTCTCGAAGGGGATGCCTTCCCAGTATGAGTGCAATTGTAGCGTCATACCGCGGAGTTCGCCGGCGGCCGACGGCTTCAGCGGCGGGCCGTCGTCGGGCAAAGGCAGGTCCTTAAACGCCTGCGGCAAAGCCACCGCACCTAACAGCAGCACCACCACGCCAAGGATCGCCCAACGCTCCTTTCGCACGCCGTCGCGACGGATCGGTTTGTCGTCAAAATCGTCCATGTTTTAGCGTTCAGCGTTCAGCGTTTGTTGTTTTATGTTTGCTGTTTGCTGACCGCTGATTGCTTCTTTTTCAATCTTTCTGCGAGGCTTTTACCGTCCAGTCCGGCGGGTATTACCTCGGGCCTGCCAATAAGATGCAACATTGTGGGCATTAAGTCCACAGTTCTCGCTGCGGTTATTGAACTTTTCGCCGGCAGGTCAGGCCCGGCCCAAATCCACGGTACAATAATCTCGTGGCGCAGCAGCCCGCCGTGCCCGCCTTTTTCGGTTCCGCCGAAGGCCCAACCGTCGGCAGCGAACAGGACAATATCGCCGCTGCGGGGCGAATCGTTCAACTCGATTAACTGCACAACGCAGTCCGGCTTGGGCGTATCCAATGTCGCCGCTAACCAGGCGTCGGCGTCGTGATATTCGCCGTTCATCAGGGCCGACGCTTCGGAATTGGACGCATAACCCAAAGGGTCGGTTCCCTTTGTTACGCGATAACGATATAACTTTTCGCTTTTCTGGACGACCCGGTCAATCACGCCGACGCCGGATTTATTCTGTACGCGGACGCTGTTATCGCCAAGGCGAAGCATCAGCAGGTCAACTGCTTCCGTGCGCGCGAGCAACTCTGGAATATCCCACGCCGAAACGTCGCGAAACGGCAAGCCGCGCGGCTTGCCGTTTCGCGACGTTGTTTCTTTTGTCGCCGTCCGAACACGCTGATTAACACATGATAAATCACTATATTCGCGAAGAAATTCTCTAATGTGTTTTTCCGTCGGTCTGATCCACCAGTGTTCACCCGTGCGCAGGTGGATGCAGCACCTCCGCATCCCGCCGGTAACGACGACCGCGCGGGCCTTGGCGAAGTGGGCGATGCGTTTCTCGAACAACTCATCCCTGCCGAACTTCTTGTTGATTGTCGGGATTTTGAGTTTCCTGGAAAAATACTTTGCTACATCAAAATGCTTGGGCGTATCGACGAAGCCGTGGTCGGAGATGAGCGTGATATAGGTTTTTTCGAGTATGCCGGCTTTCTCCAGCGATTGGCAGATGTGTCCGACCTGTCGGTCGATGTCGAGGATCATCCGGGTATATGGCGGGGCCTTTGTGCCGTAGGCGTGGCCTGCGGTGTCGGGCGTAACAAAGTAGGCGAAGATATACTTAGGCCATCGGCCTGTGCGATTGGCGACGTCGGCGATAAGTTCAAACCGCGCGGTCGTCAGGTGGTTGACGTTGGCTTGCAGGCCGAAATGCCAGGAGATGCCGGCTGACATCCAGTTGTCGATATTGCGCGTAGCGCCGCGGCGGACGGGGGCGAGTATCGTGGCGGTGTATTCGTCGGCCAGGGCTTCGTATATCGTCGTCGCGGTGAAGTCCGAATCCACCTGCTGGTAGGTTTTTATGAAATTATAGTTTTGGAAGATGAGGCTGTAGCGGTCGAACCATTTGTTTCCGACGATTCCGTGATGGCCCGGCAGCAGGCCGGTGGCGAACGACGTGTCGTTGGCGTAAGTGATGGTCGGCAGCGAAGCGACCGCCCCGTGGACGGTTACGCCTCGGTCGATGAGGTATTTGGTGATGTTCGGAAGTTTCCCCGCCTGCCGGAGCGAGTTAAAGGCTTCGATGTCCAACCCATCGACCCAGAACACCAGCCCCATTTTTTCCGGCACGACGGTATCGCGCGCCAATTCGATCCGCGGCGGCGCATCGGCAACGCATGAAGTCAGGCCTAGCCCCGCCAACACTGGAAGCAGAAGCAATATTCTGGAAACTCTCAACGCCATATGACCTTTCAGTGAGGGGTGCGCTACTCGAACCGACCGAGCCGGAGACGCCCTGGCTACGTATTCGGTCAGTTTGCGTAATTAGAAATATTCATTTTCTTCGTCGTCGTGTCGCTCGGTCTCGAAGCCGGCGTTCGGGCCGAGTTCGTCTTCGGCTTCGTCAGTATCATCTTCTTCGCCGAAATTTTCCATCTCGTCCAGTTGCTGGATGCACTCGGTCGCGTCGGCCAGCATTGATTCGGGCACGAGGATCGGCACACCCCGATGGTGGTGGTCGCTTTTGCCGCCGGGCGGGGGTTTGTAGTCCTCGTCCGTTATCGCCGGAATGTCGTGGTCCTCCAGGAGTTGGCAGTACCAGTCAGCCTGTTCAAACGAATGAGCGTACGCGACAGGCACATATCCGCCAAGATCGTCTGGTTCTACATCGTTTAGTTTTTCCTTTGACATCGCATCACCATGTCAGTGTCGGTTACTGGAAATACTACCTTTGTTACAGCCGGTGCTGCGAATGTAATTTTTCGATTATCATAAAAGCATGTCAAGACCAAAAATCGCCTCGGACGATGAAAATTCCGGGCTTTGTCGGCGTCTGCTGGTAGTATATATTAGCACAAGCCTCAAGAGGCTTGGTTTTGCCGCCGCGTTTTGTTACATTGCTGCTGCGTTAATTCCGGCGGCATTATCGGGGAGTCAATTATGAGAATCACGACATTGGTATTGGTTTTGGGGGTTTTGTCGGCGATTGGCTGTTCGCCGACCAACGAAGAGTATGTTACCGATGTCCGGCTGGCCGAGGGGCTGGTTGTTATCCTTCCGGGCATCGAGGGTGAAGGCACTAACAGTTACAATATCCGCCGGGGGCTTCTGTCGGCCGGTGTCAGGTCGGCCCTTCCTATTTACCGCTGGGGCAGGCCCATCCCGCTGGCCGGCGTCCTGCTGAACCAGACAGACTTCATCGGCAACCGTCTGGCCGCCGGCAGGATCGCCCGATTCATCGAGAATTATCAGGATTCCCATCCCGACAAGCCGGTCTGGATGATCGGACACAGCGGCGGGGGAGGCATCGCCGTCTTCGCTGCTGAAGAACTGGAAGAAAACCGGAAAATCGACGGACTTGTCCTCCTGTCCGCCAGCATATCGGGCAACTACGATCTTACCAAGGCTTTGAGACACTGTCGGCGCGGTATTGTGAACTTTTACTCCGGGCGGGATGAAATCCTCGGCGCGACCATTTTCGTCGGCAACGTGGACGGAGGGCGGGCGCGTTCAGCCGGGCTGGGAGGATTCGGTAGAAGGCCGTCGGGGCTCCACGAAGTCCCATGGCACAGCGGCATGATCGCCGGCGGCAACCACGGCGGGCACATGGATGCCGCCGGATCGAGG
>DAOWOP010000067.1 GCA_030642005.1 Planctomycetales bacterium | reverse complement strand
GGTCGGTCATGTCCTTCTGGCCGACCAGGCGTTCCAGATCGGTCTTCCAACTCTGGCCGTAGGGAGGATTGGAGAGCATGAAGGCAAACTCGCGGGAGGGAAAGGCGTCGTTAGATAGCGTCGAACCGTACTTAATGTTTTCCGCTTCATCGCCTTCACCCTTAAGCAGCAGGTCGGCCTTGGTAATGGCGTAGGTTTCAGGCTGGCACTCCTGGCCGAACAGGTGGATGGAGACGTCCTTGCCGTGCTCGGTGGCCAAGCGGTCTAGCGTATCTTCGGCGACGGTTAGCATGCCGCCGGTGCCGCATGCACCGTCGTAGACGAGATAGGTGCCGGATTTGATCTGATCGGCCACTGGCATGAAGATCAGGTTGGCCATGAGTTTCACGACATCGCGTGGCGTAAAGTGCTCACCGGCCTCCTCGTTGTTCTCCTCGTTGAAACGACGGATGAGTTCCTCGAAAATCGTGCCCATGGCGTGGTTGTCGAGTGCGGGCAGTTTCTCGTTGCCGTCTGAATCGTAGACGGGGTTGGGGCTGAGGTTAATCTTCGGGTTGAGGAACTTCTCGATCAGGCTGCCGAGGATGTCAGCCTCGACGAGCGTAGGTATCTGGTTGCGGAACTTGAACTTATCGAGAATCACCTGGACGTTTGGCGAGAAGCCGTCCAAGTACGCCTCGAAGTCAACCTTGAGCTGCTGCTGCTTGGCACGGGCCTTTAGGTCGCGGAGTGTGAACGGCGATGTGTTGTAGAACGCCTCGCCGGATGCCTGGCAGAGCGCCGCGGGCTGGTTGGCAATGCTGGCCTTGTCGAGTTGCTCCTTCATCTTCAAGACGGCCTGTTTTGTCGGCTCGAGCACGGCGTCGAGTCGACGGATGACGGTCATGGGGAGGATCACGTCTCGGTACTTGCCGCGAACGTAGATGTCGCGGAGCACATCATCGGCGATGCCCCAGATAAAATTTGCAATCCAGTTGAGTTGTCCGTTTTCCATTCTGCGGTCTTACTCCTTGTTGCTGATCGTGAACCGGCCACCCTTGCGCATCCACTCGTCGATGGCCGCCTTATGAAACCGCCAGTGCCGCCCGACCTTGACGCCTGGAACATTTCCGTTGCGAGCGAAATGGTACAGCGTCGACTTCGACAGCTTTAGATAATCCGCTAACTCATCGATGGTCAGCACCGTATCTTGCGACTTGGCCATGCGCAGCTCCTTTTCGCACAGGGCGATATCCGCCCCTTGCGCCTCGAAAGGATAGCGAAGATAATAACCGCCACTGCCAGGTGCTGTCAAACGTTGACCATGGCCAACAGCCACTCCAAGACTAACACGGAGGGGCGACAGGTTCGGTCGCACCTGGCCGAAAAAATCAAGAAAACATCCACGCGTTGCCGAGACAGCGATTTGCGCTGTGTTGCCGGCAATATGAGGTAGCCCATGACCGCCACAAACGAACCGATGGACAAAGCCTGCCAGGAATTTCTCGATGCCTTCTTCGTGAAGCACCCAGACAACGATCTGCGGGACCGAGTTGGCCAGGCTCTGGCGATGTTGCTGAACCGCAACACAGCCTTGCGCGGTGCCCCAAGCGGCTGGGCGGCGGGGATCGTCTACGCGGTGGCCAATCGTGGCCAACGGGCATGCGGGGTGTTGGGCATGCTCAACGCCGATTTCGAGCGGTTCTTCGGGGTCTCGATGAGCACCGTCCGCAAGCGAGCCGCGCAGGTCGAGCAAGAGCTGGACCTGGACGCATCCTTGTCAATCGATGACCTCGCACAACGCGAGGAGTTCAGCCTCCGGGACGAGGCCAACGCCATCTGCGCCTACGCCTTTCGCAACGGCCCCATCGAGGACATTCACGCCGACGGGCGAATCTCCGATCCGGAGATGAAGCACCTGATGACTAAGGCATCGGAGAGTCTGGCAAAGTTGTTGACCAGGAAGCAGGAAACGCCAGCCGAGTACGACCGGTTCATCCGCGACTACCACCGGAAGTACTGCCGAAGATGGGAACGATGAACACGTTGTGATCAGAGCCAGAGACAGCAAGCCCATTCACCACTTCCCATCTGGACACTGATTCGCCACGACAGATCGGAATTTACCGAAGCAACATCCTTTATACAGGATGCAACGGAAACCATTATCGCGGGAGTGCTCGCAGGCTTTGCATATGGCGAAGCGGCGTTTGGATTCGGCGGTGGCGGCGGGATCGGCGGTCTGAGAGGCTTGGCGAGCGCGGCCTGTAGCGGTGTGGGCGACGTGGACGGACAAATCACGGCGGCGGATGATTTGGCCGGTGCCGAGGTAGCAGGCGAAGTTTTCCTTTGTGTGTTGCGTCATATCGTCACCGTGGCGGTGCAGCCTGTGGCGTCGCCGCCACCCCACCCACTGTCCTGGCCTGTCATGTCGAACGTCCCGTGCAATTTGCCGTCCGTGCCGCAGGTTACGTCGATGTCGGCGGCGGTGAAGGCCAGCGTGTCGCCGACCATCCAGTCGCACGGGTCGCCGTTGTCGATGTCGCTTCCCACATAGATGTTGGCGTTGTAGGTGTCGGTGGCCGAGTCGTAGCAGACGATCAGCACCCAGTTGAACACCCAGCCGGGAGCGGTCCATTCGGAGATGTCCACGTAGTTCGCCCAAATCCAGCAGCAGTCGCCCGCCCAGGTCGGCCCCTCCCAGGCCTCACAATAAAACAACCCGTCCGGGTGCATCTGGATCAGGCCGCTCTGCCAGAATGGGTTGCCCATGCACGCGCCCGCAATAGCGAGGCTCGCATCGTCCTGGTCGTGCCTGATGCACGGGCTGCAAAACCCGCACTCGGGGCAGCCGTCAATCGACCAGACAGCCCGGCCGCCGTGGTCATCGTGGTCGCCGTTGACACAGCCGCCCGTGATGTTCATGTAAATTTGCAGCCGGTCATCGGCCTGGAGGCTGATCGTGTCCGACTCGTATGGCAGGAGCAGTTCCGCACCGCTGTCCCAAAGCACGATTGTGCCGTTGACGCGCGGCTGGAGCCGCTGATAGCACGCCCCGGCCCGGCCGATGTACTCCACGAGCACCGTCGTATTCTCGGCGGCGTAGATGTTAATGGCTTGGTCCGCGCCGAAGCACGGCGTCGCATCGACGATCTGGTAACACATCTTGCCGGTCAGCCTGACGGTTACGTCTCGTGGCGTGCTGGAACACTGCTGGTCTTCGAGGTACAGCGTGATACGGCAGCCGGTCTTGCAGTCCGTAGCGAGAACGCCGCCAGTGGGCCTGACCAGAATGTTGCCGCCTTCGGCTTTGATCGTGTCGGGCATCGCTACACCTCGCACGGCCCGGTGTCGAAGGCGACGCTGCGGACCTCGGCCGAGACCGCGACCAGACGGCCGATGGAGTCGTATGTCGGCGTGCGGATGAACTGATAGACCGGGTCGCCGGAATTGCCGGACCAGTAGAGACGAAGGGCCTTGAACTCCACGCCGTCGTAGCCTGCCTCCTGGTTATCGACGTCCCATTCTTCCGTGTCGGAGGTCTCGCCGCTGCCGGCGAGAACCTTGGGGTTCTCGTGGGTGCCGATGGAGGGAACGCCAAGCCGCACGATGGCCCAGACCTCGCCGGTACCGGATTCAGCCCAGAGGATTTGGGCAGCGCCCGATGTGCCGCTTTTGAGATACTGCGTCTGGGCATCCTCAATGTCGGCATACGTGTGTGCTTCATCCTCCACGTTGACTTTCACCGGGCAGACGCCGTGTGCGAACGCCCGGCCGATTTCGCCGTCGGCCAGCGGCTCGGCGAGGATTACGAACTTACCGATGTGATCTGCATCGGTCAGGGTAGCGCCACTGAAGGCTATCTTGTTCTTGAACTCGTCCTCGTTGTCCGTCGGCGTGATTACGGGCGAGTCGATACCGAGGACGGCGAAGCGGTCTAGGTCGGCCCCGCTGGCGTTCTTGACAAGGACGATCCCGCTGGAACGGAAGGTCTGTTGGGCGGTCTGGGCGCGTCCCTGCTGGCGGGCACGGAAGTCGCGGGCGGCATCGATGAACGTGTTGAACGTCTGGGCCGGGATGACCAGTGCATCGCCGGTCTTGACCTTTTTCATGTGGTCACTCACGTCCCGATCCCCAGTGTGGAGAAGTCGCCTTCCTCATAGACCTTCTCGACGTAGACGGCCACGGGTTTCTTGACGATGGCCTTGGCGGCGGCGTCTTCGGCGTCGGCGTAGCGGACCCACATGTACTCCCAGCCCTTCTTGTTGATGTTGACGATGTCGCCGACTGTCAGGCCGGTCTTGTTGGGGCTGGCGGCGAAGCGGAAGGTGATTTCCCAGTCGTCGCTTCCGCGCTTCGAGCCGGATGCGCCCAGGAACAGAACCTCGCCAGCGGCGAAGCCCTTCCATGCGGCGTTATTGGTCTTGCCGGTCAGTGCAAAGTATGCCCCCTTATTGACATCTCCATCGTCGATGTAATGCGTCTCGGAGAAGTTATAGACCGGCACGGTGATATCGACGCCCTCGACGTTGTCGTGCGTAACGCCGACGGCCCCTTTGAAGTCCGGGGCGGTTTTGCCGGGCGGGGCGTATTTGCTGACGGTGCTGATGGACTGCGTGATGTGCTGCGTCCCGCCGCCTGTATCGAACGAGAATGACGACTCGCCGACGGGCGGCTGGGTGTTTTCCGGCGCGACGTACCGGACCGTGCATTCCCACTTGCCCTGGCCGGTGGTGGTATCGACGAAGATCGGATCGAGCGTGCACTCGTCGCGCACCAGGCCGTCGTACTCAGTGGGCGTCGAGTTCAGCAGGAGCATCTTGGCCGTCAGGTCGTCGGGCGTACCGTCGAGTGTGTAGTGCATCGTGACCGTCGGCTTCTCGCCGGTGGTCCACTCGCGGCTGTCGATATTTTCGGTTAGTGTCGCCATGGTTTATGTGAAGCTCACTCCCTCGGCGTTGCGGAGCGGACGGGTGTTTTTTTCAATTTTGTCGATGCCGTTGGCCATGCGGTCGGTCGCGCCGCCGGTCTGGAGGCCCAGGACGTTGGCGGCCACGAACGTTCCTTGTGCTCCGATCTTCGCGGCCTGCCGACCGAGCAGGTCGCCCATCCCGGCAATGGCGCGGTTCGCCCTGGCGATGATGTCATCGGCCCCTTCGAGTTTGTCCGGACCGGCGGCCTCTTTTGCCTTGCGCTTCTTGCGGGCCTCCTCGACGGCGTCGCGCCATTCCTTGCGGGCCTTGGCCAGGTCGGCCTCGTTGTCGGTCATGCGGCGCTCGTATTCGGCGTCGAGTTCGCTGTGCTTGCGGAGATTCTCCCTGCCAATTTCGGACATCGTCGCTTCGTGAACCGCTGTCGCGCGACGACGATCAGATTCTCGCTTCGCCTCCCGCTCGGCTGTCTTGCGTTGCTGCTCGTCGTCAATCTGCGAGATGGCCTTCTGCTTTTCCTGCTCGACGAGTTTGTTCTCGGCCTCAAGGTCAACCGAATCGTCGAACAGGCTCTTGATCCAGTTCCACGCCTTCTTCGCACCGGATTTGATCCGCTCCCACGTCTTGGCGAAGAAGCCCACGAATCCATACCAGGCCTTGGCGAAGAATGCGGTGGTCTCGATCCAGCCGACTTCCAGTGCGTGCCAGACGACCTCGACGACAGCCAGCAGGCCATGCCATGCGTCGTAGCCGATCTTGATGAAGAAATTCCGAAAATTCAGCCAGGCCTTCTCCAGGAAATTCACACCCCGCGTCCATTCCATCTTGAGCGTCTGCCACAGGACTTTCACTGCCAGGGAAATGTCGCCGGCTGCCAGTGCGTCGGCGATGCCCTGGTAGGCGGTGAGTGCATCGTCTTTGAGGACGCCGAACTTTTCACCCAGCCAGGTCAGTGCCTTACCGCCCGCGCCGCTGGCTACGACCAGATACGCGCCAAGTGCCGCGACGGCTGCAATGACCAGGCCAATCGGCGATAGCAGGAAGGCGATGACGCCGCCCAGGAGTTTGAAGACAGTCGCCACGCCTGTAACGATAGTAATCAGGCCGCCGAGGGCGCTGCCTAATCCACTGATAATCGTGCCGAGTGCTACCAGTGCAATCCCACCGGCCAGCACGGCCGCGGCGACTTTCAGCACTGTTACGATGATTTGGCGATTAACCTGAATCCACGCGCTGACCTTCGTCGCCACGTCGGTAATCGTCTCGGCCAGTTGTTTCAGTACCGGCGCGAGGGCCGCGCCAACGCGAAAAACGCCCATCTTGACTACCTTCCAGAGTGCATCCAGCGTGTCGGTGAATTCTTCGGCTGCGACTGCGTCCTCGGCGCTCATCGTCAACCCCAGCCGACGGGCCTCCTTCTGGAGTTGCTCGATTCCCTTCGCACCCTTGGCCATCATGGGCAGCATCATCGTGCCAGCCCGACCGAACAGTGCCTGGGCGAGGGCGGCCTTCCTGGTGGGGTCCTCGATTCGGGAGATTGCCTCGGCCATGAGCTTGAATTGCTCTTCCGGCGCGAGGCCTTTGAGGTCCTTGTACGCCAATCCCAGATCGGCCAGCGCGTCGGTCTGTGTCGATAGCCCGCGCCCGGCATCGTAAATGCTCCGCTGCATCCGGCGAAAGCCGGTCTCGAGGGCCTCAATGGAGGTGCCGGTCTGACTGGCGACGAACTTCAATTCGCTGAGCGCCTCGACCGACAGGCCGGTCCGCTTGGCCATCTTTGCTATCTGGTCGCCCATGGAACTGAACGCTTTGGCCGCGCCAAGCAGAGGCGCAAGTATCGCCGCACCCAGGCCCGCCATCTTAAGGCCCATGTTGCGGATGGAGCTGCCGAACGCCTTGATCTTCTTCTCAGCCCGGCGCAGTCCGCGCACGAGTTTACTATCGTCGGCGAACAACTCGACGAACGCCCGACCGGCCCGTATTCCACGTGATGAAGCCATTCGTTATTACACCTTCAGCTGCATTGCGGCGGTAAAAGCGGGCTGGCGGAACTGCCCCGCCCTCTCAATCCTGGGGGGATTGCGGGTCTCTCTTGACCCCTCGCCCGCGTCAATCTTCCATAACAAATCGTCGTGCTTCGGATACATCTGCGTCCACTCGACCGAACTTTCCCGCAGCAGCCGTTTTCGCGTCGCGTGGTCGCACAGGAACCTCACATACCGGAACTGCCGGCCCCAGACCTTCCGAAGCCCAAGGGCAGTCCAGACGCTTTTCTTTCGCGTGCCGAAGCGGGTAATCATAAACCTCGGATGCACCGGCTCGTTGTCTGCGGTCAGGTAGATTTCCGTGGTGATGTACCCGCCGTAAAGCCAGTTGGACCCCTGATAGACGTATCCCGGCTTGCCGCGAATCCCGTCGGCCCAGGTGAACAGCAAAACACGCTCCGGTTGATTAACCTTGAACCACCGCGCACACCCGGCCAGGAATTCACTTTCGGTGTTGCGCGGCAAATCGTCCCGGCAGCACAGGCGGCACAGTTCCCAATAATCGCCCGTGTCCAGGCTTGGGAAGAGTTTCTGAATGGTATGCCGTGGCCTCGTACCCCAGCCCCAGATAGCAGCGCCACCCAGGCCCTGGTCATCGTAGAAGCCGAGCGACACCATGCAGTGCGGCGGGAAGATATTGCTGTAATGCCACCGCAGGCAGAGTCGCTTGGCCGCATCCGTGCTTATGCAATCAACGTGCATGGCTACTTGGTGTTCGCCAAACCAGTCGTCCGCCCATGCCGCCCGTGCCGTCACAACCGGTTACGATCAGAAGCACGGCCACGGCCACCGCTACTGCAATCCATTGCACTTTCATCTCTCGCTCCTTCCATTGGAGATCTTGAAGGCCTGCTTCAGCAGGCCGATATTCTCATTGTTCACTTCAATCACCTCGCCCGGTTCGCGGTCGAACGGGTCGAAGTCGGCGACCTTGAATGCCCGGCCCTTCTTCGGGTCACGGTGGGCGTTGCCGATCAACGCACACAGCAGCGCCGTCCGGCCCCACTCGTCGCGCCCGTGGCCCTCGGCCATCCAGAGCAACTGCCGCAACGTCAGTGGTCGGGGATCGACTCCGAGGCTTCCGGCGATGAACCAGACATCGCGCCATGGATCGCCGCGTCGATGTCCAGACCTTCGATTCGCGTCTCGATGGCCTTGACGGCCGCTTCGATCATCTTTGCCTGTGTTTCCACGGCTCGGGCGCGGTCGGCCCGGCCGCGCTGGCGGAAAAAATCAATCAATTCCTCGTAGAACGCCTGCTGCGCCGCCAGTAGCGTCGCGCCGTCAAAACTGGCGCGAACGTCGGCTTCGGTTACCTTGTGGGCATCGAACTGGCTCACCAGCAGACAACAGATCACCTCGCCGAGCAGGAGTTCGTCTGTACCCAGTCGTGTCAATAGCGGTGGGTCGCCCGCTTCCGGTTGGAGCAGGTCGATTTTCAGGGCGTCCTTGACCTGCTGGGCCGTACCAAGGTTGAGGCTCACGCTCCAGGTTCGTCCGGCGGTATCGGTAAAGGTTTTCATTACACCGTCACCTCATGCCACTCTTCGAACCGCGCGAGTTTGGCCGTTACGTCGGCGACGATGGCCTCTTCGAGCGCCTCGTTGCGGCTAAAGTTGGTAATCGAAAAATCGCCGAGCGGTCCCTGCGCGCCGATGATGGTTCGTTTCTGGTCGAGCACCGCCAATGCGACGGGACCTGCCGATAGGAACGCAGCCTTGATCGCGTCAAAAACGGCATCGCCAGGCCGCCAGACCATCTGAAACTCGACGCTGCACTCCCGCAGCGTCGGGGCCGTCGCCCGCCAGCCGCTGTTGCCTCGCGTGGTAATGTCCGCTTCGCCTGCTTCGAGGCTGAGCGTTACGTCACGGACGTTGTCCACCTCGGTCATCAGGGCCGGGTCGGTTTCACCGGCTGCGCCTTGGTACAACCCGGCATTCATGCCCAATACGTATGTCGCCATTTTCCTGGTCTCCTACTTCACGCTGTCGCGCCACATGGCGGCCAGCTTGGGTTTTTCCTTCTCAAAGGCCGGTCCCATGAATGGTCTGGCCTTAATCCTTACACGTCGTTTCCTGCGGCGGCCCCGCAGGCCTTCGACTACCGTCGAGACACCGCCATGTTCCAGTGCGTGCGGCGCGTCGCCGATTTTCTGATTCAGCCTCGCCGGGCCGATTACCACGCTGCGACGGTCTCGGTCGTAGCCGAAGAAAATGAATTTCTTCAACAAGCCAGCGTGAGAACTCGGCGGCTGGCCCGACGAACTGGCACGCTTCCGCTTGCGGATAGACGACTTCGCCCCTCGCCGCACAAACGCACCGAACTTACTCAGTACCCGCCGGGCAGTGCGGTCCACTGCCGAGCGAACCGCCTTGTGGTCGAAGAACATCCTTTTCGTAACCATGCCGATCATCACATTTGTTCCCTGCGGTCCTTGACGGCCTGGACTATCTTGTCCTTTTGCGTTTCCGTGAGCGTTTCAAGCAGACCCCAGAGCCGCTCAGCCCGCGTCAGGTCGTCGAAGCCGTTGATCTCGCTGACCGGAGGCTGCGATAAGACCGGCGCGTCCACCAGTTCGTGCTCCGCGTCCTTTGGCAGTCGCCGCAGGTCCACCTCGCCGGACTCGACGTAGAACAACAGCCTGCCCCGACGACGGACCGCCAGTCGCTTGTTCGCGGGAATAACAATCCTGTCCTGTTCTGTAATGCTATCAGCCATCAGACCACCTCGAATATTCGCACGCCGTCCAGGCCGGCGTAGCCGTTGGCGTCGCCCGCGCCGCCGGCAACTTGGCAGCGGGACCTGTCCGAGCCTGACAGCGGCGTTCGCGTCCATATCTCCACGTGCCCACCGCCACCGCCACCCGCGTCGTGATTCGTCCCGTCCGCCGAGGCGTCCTCGCCCCGCGCGGTGATCTTGGCGCTGGAGCCGAACACGACAGCCGGGGCCTTGATCAGCAGGATGCCGCCTCCACTGCCGCCGCCTGAACCGTCGCCGCCGCTGTCTTTCGACCCGCCGCCCCCGACTGCAAACCGGAACGGTCTATCCCGTCCGACGAATGTGTCCGGCTCGACCGTCTTGATGTCCTCGGGGTTCTGGGCCCAACCGTCGGCGTATCCCGGCAGCAGCGACCAGTCGACCCACATCCCGGCAGGGCAAGCCGGGTACGATGAGTTGCCTGCACCGCAGATGTTGTAGAGGCCGGTGTAGTCCTGGTCGTCACAGTTGGCTGCAATCAGGTTCACGCCATACCCTCTCGAGTTGGCGCTGCCTGGCCTTCCCCCGCCCGTCGGCACGATGGAGCCGTGACTATTCGCTCCGCTAACGCCGTCGGCTCGGACCTCGCCGTTGAGGATGACGGCCGTCAGGCATCGAATCTCAATGACCGGGATCAGGTCCACCCACCATTGAGGGGCTGACCAGACGACACCGGCGTCGATCTCCAGAGAGGCCAGGTCGTACCTCGCCTTGGCGATGGTGGCGTTGGTCTGAAGATGCAAGTCGCCGTCGCCGCCGTCGCCGAACAGAAATGCGTTGCTCATGTTGGGGAATCCCGCGTATCCCATCACCAAGTTCCTCCCACGACTGTTACCTCATCGCCGGGCGTGCCTTTGATCTCGATCTCGGCCAGGTTGACGCGCTGGAAGTCGTGCCACTCGCCGGGGACCCACGGCACATCGGAGCCGTCGTCGCCCTTGAAGAACACGTCGCCAGCGTTCGTCGGCGGCGTCGAGATCGTCACACTGCCAACCAGCCTGTCAGACACCAGTGGCTGGTAACTGCCCGTGACCATGATCTTTCGCATAATGACGTTGTTCATTTCATCACCCGGTAGGTCAGCGTCAGGACGCTGGTGAAGGCCCGCTGCTCGGCCAGATGGTCGGCGGCGTAGACCGGCTCGTTGGCCGTTCGCACCCACGCCGCCCAGGGCGCTGCCTGCAACGGACGTCTTTTGAGGAACTCGGTAATCTCATCAACCAGCCCGCAGAGCGAAGCAACCTCGGTATCAAGGTTCTTGCCGAGTTTCTTCTGGATGCCCACGTCGATCCGCACGTCGTGCTGGCTGAGCGCCCGTGACGCGCCGCTTATCTCCACGGCTGCGGGCACGACCGTCACTCGCAGATCCTTCAGGTCCGCCAGTTCATACTCCGGCAACACGCGCCGCTGCGGCGTGAAGGACTGGCTGAATGCACCGCCGGCCAACTCGGCCACGACCGCGTCGGCAATGTCTGTTACAAGTGCCATATCATGCTCCGAAAATGCGCTGCCAAATCGACGAGGCCGCCAGCGTCACGGCTGCGCCGGTGATAATCCAGATGAGTCGGCTGCGAGACTTCTCGGACGCCTCCAGCCGGTCCAGCCGAAGCTGAATGCCCGGCTTGCCGTTGCCGCGAATCGCCTCGTCCATCCGGTCGAGTTTCGCGTTTATCGCGTCGAACTCCGGCTTGCAGACCTGCTCGAACTGTCCGTCGCATCCGCTCATTCCGTGCCCACTTCCTTCGTGTGAATCCGCATCGTCTGCCGATGCGGATCGCTCCATCGCCAATGGCCCTGGCCCGCCAGATTCATCACCTCGAAGACCGTCGCCTGCCCTGAGCCTGTCGAAGGGGCGACAATCTGGTCGCCCGCTTCCGGCTCGTCGAACGGAAAAACCTCAGCCGGGATCAGAAAATCTGTCACCTGTGCCCCGACGCGAAGGCCGTACTCATCCTCGACCTCGTACTCCGTGCGGCCAAAGGTGGCGTCGACCTCGTGGCTTTCCTGATCGCGGCGGTAGGTGACCGGACTGGAGCAGTGCTGCAATTGCATCTGCCCGAGCCACTGCGATCCCTGGCGGAGCAAATCGCTCATTGATCCAGCCGCACGCGAACCGTGCCATCGACATCGGCAGCGGCCTTGACCGCCTTGCCGATGTACGTGTTTCCGGTAGCGGTAATGGTGGCGTAACTGCCTTCCCAGTACACCTTCGCCCCGGCACTGATTGCCTCCGGGGGTTTGGGAAAGTCGAACACACCCGTCACCGCCAGAGCGCCAAGCGTGTTGGCCGCGATAGGCCGCTTGGCCACACCGACCAGTTCACCTTGGACCACCACGTCGCCGGCCGAGACGTCCGAACCGGGCGTGTAATCAATCGCATTTCCGTCATGCACAAATGTTGCAGTTGCCATGTTTCATCTCCTGATGTTGTTTCTGTTCAATCCGCAATCCGAAATCCGCATTCCGCAATCGGATCAGGCTTCGCCCTTTGCTTTCACACCGCCCTTGGGGTCCTGAAGCGCCACGCCGAAGTCGTGGTAGCCTCGCATCTGGACGCCGAGGACGTTGAAATCCGCTTCGGCCGACTCGATGGTCGGCGACTCCTGGCCGTTGAGGAACGCCACCTCAATCACCGGCAGGTCCGACGGGTCGGCCAGCAGGTACCACGCCTTGTCGCTGTTGCCAGTGTATTGGCTGTTGGACAGGTACCGGCTGACCTCGACGCGGAACTTGCCCTGGTGCGGGTTGGCGATTGGGTACTTCGTGCTGGCCGTTGTGTCGCGGATCTCCAGGCTCTTGAAGAGCTGCGTTCCGATGGCGCTCAGTGCCGTGGGAACCAGCACGACCGACGGCATGATGCCGATGGGCTTGCCGTCGGGATCCACCTGGTCCATGAACTTCACCTCGGCTTTGGTCAGCCCGTCGATGCTCAGGGCGGTGTCCGCGCCGGAGATGTAGTTCTTATTGGCCGTCTTGAAGAACGCACTGTTGTTCAGGAAAATCGCCCAGAACACGTCGTTGATCTTCAGACCGCTGCCGCGTCCGAGTTTTCGCGGCACGGTGGTGATCGCGCCCAGGTCGTCGTTGATGATGTCCCGCCGGTCGATAGAGAGCAGCAGGCCGTAAGTGTCGGCCTTGTTGGTGTAACTTTCCTCGCCGAGCGT
>DAOWOP010000190.1 GCA_030642005.1 Planctomycetales bacterium | reverse complement strand
TCAGTAGCGTCGAATGTGTGGTTCATCGTGTCGCAAATCTATCTCGCGGATTCCGTCGAATCGCCCGCCATTGGCGGCAACAACCTTGTCCAGACCGGCAATCTTCACAGCGGCCCTTACGCAGTAGTCCAGATCGTCGAGGCTGAACCGACCGAAGAGTATCTTCGTTCGCCTCCCGCCGCCGGCATGGGCATACATGACCAGGTGCGTCCTGGCGTTCAGAATGTTAATTTCGATGGGACTAATCAGGGAAATGTAGGGCTTGTCCTTAATCAGCCCCAGCAGTTTCAGAGCGTCATCCAGTTGCGGTGAATCCCATTTCTTACCCGCCGGCGGAGGATTGGTGGTAATTTCGAGTATTTTGACGAAGTCGCCGGCGTTGGCTGGCCGCGGCGGCAGGGGCAGGACGACGCCGTCGGCATCAACCACACGAACGTCCGCCGGCGACAGCGGCGTAAAGGCGACCATCGCAAAGGGGCGCCGGAAATCGGCCCGGACAAGAATGGTTCCGTCTTTCTGCCTGACAGCGCGGTGAACCTTCGCTATCCAGGCGTTACCGGCGGCGGCATTGAAGACGTCCTGGGTAAGATTATCGTCGAGCACCCCCCTGCCCTGTACGGCAGCCTGGATGTCGGAGACCACCCTGTCGGCTACGTCGCTTGGCAGCCATTTCGGCGGATCGGCCAGGCGAACGCGGACAACCCCCTCATCAGGGCGGGTCGAGGACGTCAGAACGCTTTGGCGCAGCAGGTACATGCCGCCGACGACAACCGCAACGGCAACGACCGCAAAAGCCGCCTTCGCGCCCACAGCGGCGCCAACGCCGAACCCGCGTTCAGCCTCGCCGGTATCGGCTTGGTTTTCAGCCTTGTCCTTGTCTTTGGTCTTCTTCGTCATGCGCGGTTATTTACCTGCCCGTTCCAGCGCCAGCCTCACGATCCGCTCGCACAACTGCTCGAAACTAATGCCCGCAGCGGCTGCCGCCTTGGGCAGCAGTGAGTGGGTGGTAAAGCCCGGAATCGTATTGACCTCCAGCAGCCAGACCGTCCCGTCCGGATCGAGGATGAAGTCCGCCCGGCTGAAGTCCTTGCAGCCAAGCGCCCTATGCGCCGTCAAGGCCGCCGCCTGGAGGTGCCGGGCAATTGCCGGGGGCAGTTGCGTATCGAATATAAACTGCGTAGCGTCGTCGTCGTACTTGGCGATGTAATCGTAAAACTCTCTGGCCGGGCGAATTTCAATCACCGGCAGGGGTTTGTCGGCCAGGATACTGACGGTCATCTCCCTGCCGGGGATGAACGCCTCGACCATAGCCCTGCCGTCGTCGGCCAGTAGATTTCCAACGGCTGCGTCGCGCGTCGCCTCGTCGCGGGCGATGGTAACATCGACGCTGGAGCCGCCGTCGATGGGTTTGATCACGCACGGCAGCGGGAAATCACTCTTCGCCGAGCGGTCAATGACCACCCACTCCGGCGTAGCCAGTCCCGCCCGGCGGAACGAGCGCTTGGAGGCATCCTTGTCCATCGCCAGAGCCGAAGCGGCCGGGCCTGAACCAACATAGGAAAGTCCGCGCTGCTCGCACAGCCGCTGGACCCGACCGTCTTCGCCGAACGTCCCGTGCAACGCGATAAATACCGCGTCGATACCCTCGCGGTCGAGGGCGGAGGTGTCGTCGGGGGAAATATCGGCTGTGGTAACGCGGTGTCCGCACCGCTTCAGGGCGTCGGCGACGGACCGACCCGACATTATTGAGACGTCCCGTTCGCTGCCAGGCCCGCCCATCAGAACGGTTATATCCAGCACGTCCGTGCGCAGGCCAACCTGACCCGTCGCGTGCTCCATTACCAACGGTTCGACCGGCATCACCAGACCTCGATTTCCAGTTCCAGATAGACTTCTAGGCGTTTATAGACGGTCTCTCGAATAATGTTGATGAGTTTCAGCACATCCGAAGCCCGCGTTTTCGGCTCGGCGATGATGAAGTTGGCGTGTTTGTCCGAGATGAACGCCCCGCCGACGTTCCGGCCCTTAAGTCCGGCCTTGTCGATCAGCGCCCCTGCCGACAGGCCGCGAGGATTCTTGAATATGCACCCGGCGCTGCGTCTCGCCAGAGGCTGGGTGTTCTTTTTGTAAATCCATATCTGCTTTACCTGATTGAGGACGCGGTGCTGGTCTTCGGCCAAGAGTCGGAATTCAGCGCCCAAGATGACCGTGGAGGTGATGTTTGTGCAGCGATACCCGAAGGTCAGTTCGCCCCTCATACGTGTGAACGCCACGCCGTCGGCGTCCATCAGGTGCACGGTCTCGACGATGCTCCCGATGTCGCCGAATGCCCCGCCGGCGTTCATTCGCACCGCCCCGCCGATGCTGCCTGGGATCCCGGTCAGACATTCCATCCCGCTTTTGCCCTCGCGGACGCAACGCAGCACGAGCCGGCTGAGGTCCGCCGCCGCGCCGGCCTTGACGCCGTCGGCGGTGAACGCAACCTCGCTGAATTTCTCGCCGGTGATATGGATCACAGCGCCCCGGACGCCGGAATCATCGACGAGCAGATTAGCGCCGCCGCCAAGGACTCGCACCGGCATTTCGCTTTCCCGGCAGCGTTTCAGAACCTCGGCCAACTGCTCCACAGAGGTCGGCTCGATGAAATACTGCGCCGCCCCGCCGATCCGGAACCACGTGTACGGCGCCATCGGCTCTTCGGTTTTAATAATCTGTTCCAAGCCAGCAAACAATTTCATCAGCAACCTTCCATACGTCGCCCGCTCCCATCGTGATTACCAGGTCACCGGGGGCGAGGGATTTTTTAAGATGTTCGGCAATCAGTTCAAATGTCGGCAGAAAGACCGCATCTCCGCCGTTGAGCCTGATCTGCGCGACGAGGTCCTCGGCGCAAATATGCTCTCTCTCGCGCTCGCTGTCGCGGACGAAGTAAATCTCCGGCACAATAATCTTATCGGCCAGACCGAAACTTCGCGCAAAGTCTTTAAGCAGGAAGCGAGTCCTGGAATGCTGGTGCGGCTGGAAGATGCACCACATCCGGCGAGGTCTAAAGAACTCCGCCGCCGCACGCAGCGTAACCTGAACCTCGGTGGGATGATGGGCGTAATCGTCCACGACGGTAACTCCGCCGAGTTGCGCCTTTACGGTCATCCGGCGGTCGATTCCCTCGAAGCCGCCGATAGCCGAGGCAATCTCCTCCGGCGTCAATCCCGCCTGGAAAAGCAGGGCGGTGGCCGCCAGAGCGTTATAGACGTGGTGCAGGCCTGGAATCTGCAAGGCGATCCGGCAAAACTTTCGCCCGCCGACCAGCACGTCGAAGCGGAACCGGCCACGGTCAGCCGTCAGGTTCGCCCCCCGCCAGGTGCACTGATCGTTCAGCCCGAACGTCTGCACGTCGGCCGAAGCATCTCGCACAGCCGAGGCCACGCTGCGATCTTCGCCGTTGGCCACCAGCAGGCCGTGGGGGGGAACCTTCGCCGCAAAGGCGCGGAACGCCTCGATAATCGCATCGAGATTCTCGTAGCAATCCAGGTGGTCTTCCTCGATGTTCAAAATGGCTGACAGCGTCGGCGACAGGTCGAGAAAGGAGCGGTCGAATTCGCAGGCCTCTACCACGAAATGCCCGCCTGAACCGACCCCGCTAGGCCCGCCGAGTTGGTCGGAAGTCGCGCCGACCACGAAGGAAGGACTTTTTCCCGCCGTTGTCAGGGCGTAGGCGATCATGGCGGTGGTGGTGCTCTTGCCGTGTGTGCCGGCTATGGCGATGCCTTCGCGGTCGCTCATCAGGCGTCCGAGCATCCGGCTGTACTTAATCAATTCGCACCCGGCCTGCCCGGCCGCCAGCAGTTCGGGATTGGCCTGATGTATCGCCGCCGAATACACGATCAGGTCGCAGTCCGGCGGGATGTTCTCCGCTCGCTGACCTACGGCTACCTCGGCGCCATGGGCGGCGAGACTCTCCAGCGTCGCAGAAGGCACACTGTCGGAACCGCTGACAACAGCGCCGCGCATCATCAGCAACTGCCCCAACGCACGCATACCCACGCCGCCGGCGCCGATCAGATGTACACGCCTGCCCAGCCAGGTTGACTCACCCTTGCAAACCTCGGCAGATGTTTCGGGCTGATTTATCATAAGGTTCCGGCATGGTATTACTTTTCGCGCCTGTCTGTCAAATGTCGCGCAGCACGCTTGTCAACCGCTCAGCCACCGGGCGATGCGTTCGGCAGCGCCGGGGCGGGATAAACCCTTTGCCGACGCCCGCATTGCCTCCAATCGCTCCGGCCGGCGCATAATCTCCAGCAGCGACGCCCGGAGCGCATCGGCATTGCCGGCCGGATCAGCGGCGTCATCGACCAGCACAGCCGCACCGGCTGAAACCATCTCGGCGGCGTTGCGGTCCTGCTGCCGGTCACGATGATAAGGATACGGCATCAGCACCGCCGGCGCGGCGACCGCAGACAATTCACCCACCGTCGCCGCCCCCGCCCGGCAAAGCACCAGGTCCGCCGCCGCGTAGGCAAGGTCCATCCGCTCGCAGAACTCCATAACACTGCGATGAATCGCCCCGTTATCGGCCCGTGCGACCTGCCCAAACTTACCCGGGCCGGATACGTGCAGAACCTGCCATTCATCGGCCAATCCGTCCAGGTCGGCTTCTATCGCAGCAACGGCATGGTTGATATTTTCCGCGCCCAAACTCCCGGCCATTATCAGCAGTGTTTTACGGTCAGGCATGAGGCCAAAGGCGTTTCTCGCCTCATCAACATCGCCGGCAAGCAGTCCGTGCCGAACCGGGCAGCCGACCGTTTCGACCTTAGCGATACAGCGTCCGAAGGCGTCAGCCGTCCGCTCAAACTGCGTGAAGATGACATCGACCTTCCGTGCGAGTCGTCGATTCGCAAGCCCCGGCGTCGCGTCGATACTCATCAGGGCTGTCCGCACACCCGTATGGGCCGCCGCCTGCGTAACAGGAACGGCGGCGAAAGCACCCAGGCCAAATACCGCCGCAGGGCGAAGGTCGCCGAGCAGAGTTTTCGCCAGTCGCCGCCCGGCGTGGTAAGCAAAGGCAAAATCCCCCCATCCCCGCAGCCCCCTCGGCATCGAATGGATCGGCTGGACGACGAAGGCATACGGCGTCGCCGACAGCACGCGCCGGTC
>DAOWOP010000154.1 GCA_030642005.1 Planctomycetales bacterium | reverse complement strand
GGACTGGCCACTTAAGTGGCCAGTCCTCCAGCGGCGTATTGACATCGCTGTGGTAAGCGGTTAAATTTCCCAATATCTGGTGTAGTATCGACTTGGGAGGTAGTATATATCCGCTCAAGCGAGTATCGGGCAAGGTCCGATAATTATTTCAGTCGGCTTGCCGAAGCCATTGAGGCAGTCATGCGAAATAGAGGGTTACATGCAGCCATTATTCTTATCGGCGTGCTTGCCGTATCGGCAGGCTGCGAGAGCCAGCAGATTAAGCCGGCGACCAGGCCTGTGCGGGCGGTTCTCCCGTCCGGCATCGCCGAGACCGTAGCCGGGTATGCCGACCTGGTAGGCGGCAACGCGATGCTTGTCCGTGGCCCCGGCGTGGTTATCGGGCTTGGCGACAACGGTTCGGCAGAGGTCCCCAGCCACCTGCGGAAGTACCTGATTCAGCAGATGAGCAAATACAAGGTCGGCTCTCACCTGGCCGGTACGGGTCGGGTTACGCCTGCACGGATACTGGCCGACAAGGATACGGCGGTAGTTATCGTCAGCGGGTTTATCCCTCCGGCGGCGCCGGTCGGCACGCGGTTCGACGTTCGCGTCGAGGCGCTGCCCCGGACGCAGACGGTTACCCTGGACGGCTCAATCCTGATGACCACCGAGATGCACATGTCGATGATTACGTCCGCCGGCAGTGCGGCGCGGACCAAGACCCTTGCCCAAAGCCGTGGTGCGGTGTTTGTCAATCCGTTTATTGACCGCACGAAGCAGGGCGCCCAGGCCCGCCTCCGCGCCGGTCGTATTCCCAACGGCGGGATAGTGGTCAAGAGCCGGCCTGTGCGACTGGAACTTCGCCGGGCGGACTATCGCATGTCGCGCCTGATACAGCGTCGGCTCAATGAGCGTTTCGGCGAAGGCTCCAGCGTCGCCGTCGCTAAAACGCCCTCGATAATCGGACTGCGTATTCCCCGTTCATACCGTGACAATTACATTCACTTTCTTCGGCTGGTGATGCATGTTTATATTTCGGGTCCGACAGGTTCGGAGGAAAGATACTCCCTTCGGCTCGCGCGGGACATCCTGCTTCCGACGGCCAGGCACGAGGACATCGCTTTGGCGTGGGAGGTCGCCGGCAGGCAGGTACTGCCGATTATCCGCAAACTGTACGCATCGTCCGACCCGGCGGCGGCCTTCTACTCGGCCAGGACCGGGCTGAGGCTCAACGACACAATGGCGGCCGACGTGATAACCCGCATCGCAAATCACGCCAATTCGCCGTTCCAGATACCGGCGGTGGAAGAACTCGGCATGGCTCGCCGGTCTTCCAGCGGCCTGGCGACGCTCAAGCGGATGCTGTCGAGCAAAAACGAACTGTTGAGAGTAGCGGCCTACGAGTCGCTGATAAAGCACGGTTCGCACCGCGTGGTCCGTCGGCACGATATATCGGGGCAGTTTGTGGTGGACGAGGTGGAGACGGATGGCGATTACGCAATCTACGCGACGGTAACGGGCAAGCCGAAAATTGTCCTGTTCGGGCGGGGAATGCCTTTGAATCGTCCGGTGTTTTACTGTCCCGGCGATGAACTGGTAACAATAAACGCCTTGCGCACCGACAAGAAGGTCATGGTATATCGCAGGATTCCCGGCACGCGGCGTCAGAGCGACCCGTTTTACGTTGCTCCGCGGGTGGATGAGTTTATCAGGACTCTCGGCTCGCGTCCGACCCGCGGGCTGGACGGAAATATCCAGGGGCTGGGATTGACTTATTCACAAGTCGTCGGCGTGCTCTACGGACTTTGCAAGGGCGAGCACATACCCGCTAAATTCGTCCTTGAGCGCAGCGACGCCATGCGGAAAATCTACAGTTCGGTCCCCGCCGCCGGCAGGAGCGATATGCCGGGGGATTGATAATACCTAAAAGACGAATAATGAATATTGAACAAGGAATTTTGAATTTCGAAGTAACAGAAAAAAACAAAGGTGAGACTCCACGCGCATCACGCATTTATCTTCTTTTTACTTCAAACTTCGACATTCCTTGTTCAATATTCAATATTCTCTTTTACGGAGCGGCGCTACCAATGCCTGATGCCGGAGACCTGCAACCATTGCAAATGGGTGAACAGTTATCTACGGACGGGTACTGATATTACCAGGTCGAACACCATGGAAGGATGTTGCTGATGAAGTTGAAAGCCCTGACGTTATTCGGGTTCAAGAGTTTTTCCAACAAGACCACCTTTGAGTTCCACGACGGCGTTACATGCGTGGTAGGCCCGAACGGTTGCGGCAAGAGCAACCTCGTCGATGCGTTCAAGTGGGTTCTCGGCGAGCAGTCGGCCAAGAGCCTCCGCGGCGGAGGGATGCTGGACGTTATTTTCAGCGGCACCGCCCAGCGGCGCTCGAGCGGGTACGCCGAAGTTACGCTCGTCTTCGCGTGCGCAGCCGATTGGCCCGGCAGCGGAAATTCGCCCAACGGCCTGTACATCCCCGCCGCCGATGACGCGCAGAAGCCCCAGGCTGAAGAACACACCATTACCGTCGCCCGCAAACTCTATCGCAGCGGTGAAAGCGAATACCTCCTGAACAACAAGGTCGTTCGCCTCAGGGACATCCGCGAGATGTTCATGGACACCGGCGTCGGCGGATACAGTCTCATCGAGCAGGGCAGGGTCGAGGCGTTCCTTCAGGCGTCATCGGCCGACCGGCGGATAGTCTTCGACGAGGCCGCCGGTATCAGCCGATACAAGGCCCGCAAGGCAGAAGCCATCCGCCGACTCGAACGGGTCGAGCAGAACCTCCTCCGCCTGACCGACATCCTCTCGGAAGTCCAAAAGCGCCTCCGCTCCATCAAGTACCAGGCGGGCAAGGCAAGGAGTTACCAGAAATACAGCGATCGTCTGGCCGAACTCCGCAGCCTGTTTTCACTGGCGCAGTACCACGACCTCGTCGCCCGGCGGCGGGACGTTCAGGCCCAGGCCGATACGCTCACCGACGCGATGGCAAGTGTAACGGCCCAGACAGGCCGGCTCGAGGCGTCCGAAACGACCACGGAGACGGAACTGGCCGACCTGTCGCGAAAGGCACACGACCTGGAAGGGGCGATTTCCGAACTTGACGGCCAGATAATCGCAGCCAGGCAGCGAGGCCAAATGCTGTCGGCCAGGTCTGAAGAACTCACCGACGCGATCGCCGCCGACACCTCGCGCTGCGAGCAACTGGAGGCGAAGGCCGCCACAAACGACCAGGAATCAGCCGACGCCCGCGACCGCCTCGAAGCCGTTGCCGACGAACTGACCGAACTGATCCGGCAGGCCGAAGCGGCGAGCGACGCTTCGACCGCCGCCGCCGAAGCGGTCCGACAACTTCGGGGACAACTGGAAGATGAAAAAAACGGCACCATCGACCTGCTCCGCCGGACCGCACAGTTGCACAACGAGATCAACACCTACAGCCTCCATCGCGAGAACCTCCACGCCAGCCGACAGAGGCTCACGGGCCGGAGCGAGGAAATCGCAAAGTCGCTCGAAGACATCCTGTCCCGCCGGTCCGCCGCCCAGACGAAACTTTCGGCGGTCGAGGCCGTACTGACCGATTCCCAGGCCAGGCTTGATAAGACCCAGCAGGACGCCCGCAGCGGCGCCGACGACGCCGAAGCGATGGCGTCCGATCTTTCCGGCGCACAGCAGGCCCACAGCGGACTTGTTTCCCGCCGGAGCGTTCTGGAGCAGATGCAGCAGCGCGGCGAAGGCCTGGGCGAAGGCGTCCGACGAGTACTCGCCGCGGCGAAGGAAGGAAATACGCCCTTCGACGAGACTCAGGGCAGGCCCTTTGTTCTGGGGATGCTGGGCGATTTTATCGAGACCGACGTAGCCCGCGCCGGCGTGATCGAAGCGGCGCTGGGCGGGGCCAGCCAGTGGCTTATTGCCGAATCGGCCGGGCAGATCGCCGAATCGGCCGGGAAAATCAGGCAAATCGCCGGAGACGCCGACGGCGTCGAATTCATCTGCCTGGACCGGATACCTTGCCGGCAGGCAGGCGGGCCTTCAGCCGACGAGCGGCCCATCGGCCCCGCCGACGGCGTTATCGCCCGTGCAGCCGATCTGGTCCGCTGCACCGACGAACGGATGGTCCCTGTTATCGAAAGACTCCTCGCCACGACGCTTGTGGTCGAGACGCTCTCGGCTGCGTTCGACCTTGCAGGCCGGCTGGGGGGCGACTGGCGGTTTGTAACCACTGCCGGTGATGTCCTGGAAACCGACGGCCGGCTGCGCCTGGCTGCCGAACCGGCGGCGGGACAAAACAGGTCGGTCGGACCGATCTGGCAGAAGAGCGAACTGGCCGACGTGGACCGAAAACTGCGAGAAAACCAGACCCGCGTCGATGAACTTTCCCGACAACTGGAAAAGGTCCGCTCCGAACAGAAGCATACCGAAGAACTCGTCCACTCATTGCGGACGGCTGTTTATGAAGCCAACACCGAGCGGGTATCCTGCCGGGGACTGCTGGAGCGCTTTGACGAGCAGGTCGGCGAACTGAAGCGTGAAGCGCCGCTGGTGGCCGATGAGGTCCGCCGGTTGGCCGATGAAATCGAATCGGCTTGCGCCGGCGAGCGTCAGAGCAAGGCCGGCGCTGCCGAACTTGATGCCGCCCGCACCCGGCGCGAGGCCGAAGTCACCCGGCTGAACGACGCGGTGGCCGACGCGACGAAGCGGCAGGAGTCTCTGGCATCCGAAGCCACCGCTACGGCGGTCGCCCTGGCGTCGGCGCAACAGAAGCACTCGGCCGGACAGGAAAACCTCCAACGGCTGGACCAGCAGGGTGAATCGCTGGCCCGCGAACTGACAGCCCTGCGCGAGCAGATTAACCAGACCCGCAACCGCCGAACCGAAGCCCGGAACGGCGCAGCCGAAGCACACGAAAAAATCCAGACGTCGGTGAAACAAAAGGCTGACCTCGGAAGGGAAATGGAAGAGACCTCCATCTCCTGCGGTACGCTCGCCGAACGCCTCGGCGAAATCAAAAAGCAACTCGCCGACGAGCGAAAAAAACACGATGACCTGTCGGCGCAATCTTCCGACATCCGCGTCAAACTGGGCGAGATCGAGGTCCGCATCGAGGAGATTATCTCGCGGACGTCCGAGGAACTGAACATCGACCTGCCGGCTGCCTACGCCGACTATACCCACGACGAGCAACGCGACTGGGAAGCCGTCAGGACGGAAATCGGCGAACTTCGCGGCAAGATCGACCGGCTGGGGAACGTCAACCTCGACGCCATCGACGAACAGGAGCAATTGCAGCAGCGCGAAAAATTCCTCTCCGAACAGACCGCCGACATCCGCGATTCCCAGAAACAACTGGCGAACCTGATAAAGCGCATCAACGCCGAGAGCAGAAAACGGTTCGAAGAATCCTTCCAGGCCGTCCGAAGCCACTTCAACGAACTGTTCCGCAAACTCTTCGGCGGGGGTAAGGCCGACATCCTGCTGACCGACCCGGACAATGTCCTGGAAAGCGGTATCGAGATCGTCGCCCGCCCGCCCGGAAAGGAACTGCGGTCAATCTCGCTGCTGAGCGGCGGGGAAAAGACGATGACCGCACTGGCGCTGCTGTTCAGTTTCTTCAAGGCCCGCCCCGGACCGTTCTGCCTGCTCGACGAGGTCGATGCCGCGCTCGACGAGCAGAACACAGAAAGATTTACCCAACTCGTCCGCGAGTTCCTCGCCACCAGCCAGTTTGTCATCATCACGCACGCCAAGCGAACCATCGCAATGGCCGACCAGATTTACGGGCTGACCATGCAGCAGCCGGGCGTCTCGACACCTATCTCCGTCCGCTTCGAAGACGCCACAAAAATGATCGAACAGGCTCCAAAAACCCGCAAAGCACAACCCGTCGGTGCGTAATCGGATGAAGACTCGGTTGTGCGGGTTTGCCCTGTCCGGCGATTTGAGGCTTGCGAATTTCCGCCATCCGTGGAGAATATGATTGATGAGCGGAGCGAAGCAGCAACCCGATAATATCCTCTACTACGGCGACAACCTTGATATCCTGAAACGGTACATCAAGGACGAATCCGTCGATCTGATTTACCTGGACCCGCCCTTCAAATCCAATCAGGATTACAACGTTCTTTTCGCCGAGCAGAACGGTTCACGCTCCAAGGCCCAACTCGAAGCCTTTGAAGATACCTGGGAATGGAATCCCGAATCTGCCATGGCATGTCAGG
>DAOWOP010000247.1 GCA_030642005.1 Planctomycetales bacterium | reverse complement strand
AATCAGCAATCAGCAATCAGCAATCAGCAATCAGCAATCAGCAATCAGCAATCAGCAAAAGAAAAAACTGAACGCTGAACGCTGATTGCTTTGAGGCGATGTCTGACTTTTCAGACAAAGCATGGTCTCTATAATCCCGCTGTTTTCTTTCAGTAATGACTGGACCTTGTAATCGAACGGTGCCGGATAAATATTATTCGAGGCGGCCTATAGCATGATTTTCGATTCCATTCTTGGTCTGTTTTCGGTGGACATGGGTATCGACCTTGGCACGTGCAACACGCTTGTGTGTGTTCGCGGGCAGGGCGTGGTGCTCAATGAGCCTTCGGTAGTGGCCGTGAAACGCGGCACCAATAAAGTCCTCCAGAACGGCAACGCCGTAGGCCTGGTGGCCAAGGAGATGCTCGGCAAGACGCCGGGGTCTATCAGCGCCATCCGCCCGATGAAGGACGGGGTAATCGCCGATTTCGACATTACCGAGGCGATGCTGGGGTATTTCATTCGCAAGGTTCACCGTCGCGGTTTGTTTGGTGCTCACCCTCGCGTCGTGATTGCGGTTCCTTCGGGCATCACAGCCGTGGAAAAACGGGCGGTGCTCAACTCCGCCGAACGCGCCGGCGCACGCCGGGTGTACCTGGTGGATGAACCAATGGCTGCGGGAATCGGAGCGGAAATGCCGATCACCGAACCGACCGCCTCGATGGTTGTCGATATCGGTGGCGGGACCACCGAGGTTGCGATTATCTCCCTCGCCGACATCAGCGTCTGTGAGTCGATTCGCGTCGCCGGCGACGACATGGACGAAGCCATCGCCGCTCACATGAAACGCACCTATAACCTTATGATCGGCGAGCAGACGTCTGAAAAGATCAAGATGCAGATCGGCTCGGCCGCTCCACAGAGCGACGACGATGAACTGTCAATGGAGGTCCGCGGGCGGGACATGATTTCAGGCCTGCCCCGCAAGACGCTCGTCTCGGCCGAGGAGGTCCGCGAAGCCCTTCGCGAGCCGATCGGCTCGATTATCGACTGCGTGATGCGAACGCTGGAACGGGCCGAACCTGAACTCGCCGCCGACCTGGTCGATAACGGAATCGTCCTCTGCGGCGGCGGGGCGATCCTGCGTGGGATAGATACTGTCATCTCAAACGCCACAGGCCTGGACGTGCGAATCGCCGCCGAACCGCTGACCGTCGTCGCCCGAGGCACCGCCGTCTATCTGGAACACATCGACCTCTGGAAAGAGACGATGGAATCCGGCGAAGACCAAATCTGATCGCCAATCGCCGATTGATCTCTATTGCGCGGCGGGCCTCCTGACCCGCTGCCTGTGTCTCTGTGTAAGAAAGCGGGCAGCCGGAATAACCGGAAAATTTTCTCCAGTTTGACAACTTTTTCCTTGACAGAATCGGTAAAATCGGTATAATTTTTACAATCGTTGCATTGCTCTGGTCTGCTCGTGGGAGCGGCGGAGTTACTCGCCTCATCGGGGCGGGAGCAAATCTCGCTCGTTTGCCCTCACCCAAGGCCTCACCGGCCAAGTTCCCATCGGATTAAGTCTCTGGTCTGTCAGTTACTTGAAAGATAAGAAGACTGGCGATGAGACACCTACCATCTTCCCACCCGCCGTGAGATGATTGGCCTGACGCGAAAATAGGCAACTGTCCCTATCCCTCACCGGAGAATCAAAGGAGGCTGCCTATCGTTGAGCAGTTACAGGCGAAATATCGTGCAATAAATGACTTTTGAGTATGGACATGAACAAATGAGGAGCGCAAAAATGAATAAGTTGACAAAGTATCTTGTTGTCTCGGCCTTAATTTTAAGCGTGTGGTGCCTACCGACTGATGCGGCGATGAAGAAGGCATCGTTAGAATGTGCAGACTTTGGACACATCGAAAATGAGGAAATCAATGGTGAAGGCGCATGTGCCGCCACTTCGATGATCAACTCGTTTGTGTTTCTGGAAAAGCAGTATTCTAATCTCTTCAAGAACAAACTAATACCGGACATGGATGGTGATGGCGACCATGATGAAAATGATAAGAACCTCGCCCGTAAGAAATTACATGTCAATATTTGGGGCGAGGACAACTCTGGCGGTACGATAGATCTTGTTTGGAAAGAGAAGGTTAAATGGTTCGAAAAATATGAATGTCTGATTGATTTCCACGGTATGATTGAAGAGGACATCACAGGCTGGTACAAGACCACGGGATTGACCGGTAATACCTTTCCGACGCTTAACTTTCTCTACGAACAGATTGACAAAAAGCAAGATGTTGAGATATTCGTAGAAAAAACTGCTTACGACCATGCCTTGACACTAGTGAGCATCGAGTATGATGACGTTTCCAATACAGGAAAGATATGTTATGTCGATTCCAATGACCCCGTTCAATGTAAATGCGCCGACGTGAACCTCGATGGTGGGAAAATAAAACTGACTTCCACTGATGGCAATAACAGCACCGTCATCTATGGAGCATTTGCAGAATGTCCCGAACCGGCGACGATGGGGCTGCTGATTCTCGGCGGGTTGGGAGTTCTAATTCGCCGCAGGCGGAAAGCATAAACGGCATTTGTGCGAGGCTGGAAGAATATCCGGCGTTCCTTTGGTTCAATTGGAAATCCAACCGTGAGTTCGCAGGCGCAGGGCAAGGTCCCACCTTTTTCTACTGCATAAGTGCTTTGACGCCCAGGGCGATTCCCATGATCGTCAGCAGTCCTCCGCACAGGCCGTTGGCGAGGCGGAAGAAGGTCGGGCCGATTTTTTGAGGTCTGAGCCACACCATGGCGGTGATGAAAGTGAACCAGCAGGCCATTCCGCATGAAGCGGCGGCTACGCCGAGCCACATCCCGCCGCTGCCGGCGGATATGTCAGCCTTCTGAAGCCAGGTCGGCCCGACCCCGATCCAGTAGAAGAACGTGGCGGGGTTCACAAATGTCAGGATGGCGCCGGTAACAAAATCCCCCCCGACGCCCGTTCGCCAGTGGCGCATCCGTTCGGCGCGGATAGCGGCCTTGGCCCGGTGGGAAGGCACTATCGCCTTGCGAAGGATGAACAGCCCCAGCAGCAGTATGATACCGGCCGCCGGCAGTTCCACGTAATGCCGCATCGAATCAACGTCAACGTGCTCCAAAAGCGAGCCGCCGGCCCACATCACCAGCGCCACCTCGCAGGTTTCGAAGGCGACCGAGCCGATGCCCACCCACATGGTGCGCGTCCAGTGCATCACCAACCCGCGACGGATGGCAATCATGTTGACAGGTCCGACGACGGGCGCTGCTGCCATCAGGCCCAGCCCGAACGCCCAGGCGATAACCAGAATATTCGGCACGCTTTGTTCACTCCTTACAAAAAAATGCTGAATGTTCAATGTTAAATGCTAAATGCCGTAACCAGCCAAGGGCCGGCGCACACGATGCAGTTTATCATTTATCATTTGTCATTTAGCATTTAATTTGCGGACTATT
>DAOWOP010000174.1 GCA_030642005.1 Planctomycetales bacterium | reverse complement strand
CAGATTCCCGAAATCCTCGCCGATGCGAAAAACCGCGGATTCGACGGGTACATGACGCTCGAGCCGCACCTGGCCAGCGGCGGACAGTTCAGCGGATTCACAGGCCCGGAACTGTTCGCAAAAGCGGTCTCGGCGCTGAAGGGGCTTTGTGATAAAGTCGGATTGAAGTACGAATGAATCGGCGTTGGGCATTGGCAGCCGAGGGGCGTTGCGCATTCTGCCTTTAGAATTCCGGGTATAAGATGAATAATGAATATTGAACAAGGAATTTTGAATTTCGAATTAACAGAAAAAAAAGAAATGAAGATGAGACTCCACGCGCATCACGCATTCATTTTCTTTTTCTTTTTTTACTTCAAACTTCGATATTCCCTGTTCAATATTCAATATTCTCTGTTGTCGTACTGCCGCAATGCCAAAGATTGAAAGGTGTCTGAATGAATGCGACAACCTTATCCGCAACGATGCCTCGTCGGCGGACGCTTGCCGATGAAATCGTTCTCGTTTTGCTCGGAGCCGCGGCGGTGGCGGTATCGGCGCAGGTCCGTCTGCCTATCGCCTGGCCGGTGCCGATTACCGCTCAAACGTTCGCGGTCTTGCTGATAGGTGCGATGCTGGGGCCGAGGCGTGGGCCGGCGAGTATCCTGACCTACCTGGCCGCCGGCTCGGCTGCTCCGGTGCTCTTCGCCAACCAGCTCGGCCTGGCCGGTCCTACCGGGGGATACCTGATCGGCTTTGTCCTGTCGGCCTGGCTGGTGGGGACACTCTTCGAGCGCGGATGGGGACAAAATCGAACGTCGATGCTGATAGCGCTGATTATCGGCACTGCCGTCGTCTTTGCTGTCGGCGTACCCTGGCTGATGGCGTTCGTCCCACCGGCCTATGCGATTAAGTTCGGCCTGCTGCTCTGCCTGCCGGGAGCAGCCCTCAAGATCGCCCTGGCGGGAATCATACTGACGCGTATGAACCGATAGCGGCGGGTGGCACCTTCAACCGGAACGAAGTGGAGGTTGTGGGTGCTGGATGAGCAATGTCGCAGAGCACCCACAAGCTCCGCTTGAAGGTGCCACACGCTATAAGCGGGCGATTATTTGTTTGTGCAGCGCGGGCATTGTGGCGCGGTGTCCGCCTCGGATGTAGAAACTCTCGCCGCCGTCGGCGACCGTGCGGACCAGTATCGTCTTGAACGGCCTGTAATAGTAGGCCGGCTCGGTGTCCGGCGGAGTGGTGGTCAAATCCTCCGGCAGGGCCATCAGGTCGAATACGGCCGTGGTGAAATTTTTGATTTGTCCGCCTTCGCCCGCGGCTACGTTGCGGGCCATCGAAAGCGCCTTGAGATACACCTCAGGGGCCATCACGGCTGAACCATAGCACAGCAGCACGCCGCCTTCGAGTTTCTCGATACAGCGTGCGAAGATGAGGAAGTCTCGCCCGCTGGCAGCGCCGAAAGCCGAAGCGTTGAAATTGGGATGGGCGTGGATAATGTCGTAGCCGATGCCAACGTGAACGGTAACGGGGATGCCAAGTTCATAACCCGCGGCGAAGATGCTGACGTCGCGGTGCGGATAATCACCTTCGGCGATCTCCTTTCCGACGGCTTCGCCAAGTCCCAGGCCATCATCCGCGGCGGCCGCGACGACGTCATTAAGCCGGCCTGTCTCGGCCCACAGGCCGAAGCGGCCCTCGCGGATGTAACGCGCGACGGATTCGCTGGTCGCTCCGATTAACGCCAGTTCGTAATCGTGAATAATGCCGGCGCCGTTCATCGCGACGACATCGACAAGCCCGCGCCGCATCAAGTCGATGACGTACCGGCTAAGCCCGTCCTTTATGACGTGTGCGCCCATCATCAGCACGACCGCCCCGCCGCCGTCGCCGCGCGAGCGCACAATCCGCTCGGCAAGAACGTCCAGGGCATCGTGCTCGAAAGGTTCGTCGGCCTGACCGGCTTCCAGGACGTCCGAAATGTCCACGAGGCTTTCCCGCTCAGCCAGCGGGCGAAGCGTCAGGCGCGACGTATCGAAGGTTTCGTATCGGCTCGGCATGATTCACCGGCTATTTTATCGCCGAATCCCAGTAGAAAGTCCAGATTCCCCTCGGCCAAAGAATTAGCAGGGATACAAAGGATGCACGGGATACAAATTTTTTCTTCTTTCTCTTTTTTAAATCATTAAGTCTGTATCCCATGCATCCCTTGTATCCCTGCTAATTTTTCTGTTGACTCCGATTGTATCAAATAAGCGAACTTTGTTGGTCAAGCGGGCTGGGTAATTTGACGATACGAAATACGCAACGCTATATCCAAACCGTAAGGAACGAAAAATGTACCTGAATCATTACAAATTGAAGGAACTTCCGTTCAGCGTAACGCCTGATCCGAAATTTCTCTATCCGACCCATCAGCATAGCACGGCCTTGAATCACCTGCTTTTCGGCATCCGGCAGCGGAAGGGTTTCGTGCTGCTTACCGGCGAGGTCGGCGCGGGCAAGACCACGCTGTGCCGAAAACTGCTGAACTGCCTCGGCGGAGATTACTACACCGCCCTGATCTTCAATCCGATGCTCACCGCCACGCAACTACTGCAATCAATCATAGCGGAATTCGGCATCGCCGAGCGCTACCGCGACCGCCTCTCCTGCATCAGCCGGCTCAATTCCTTCCTGCTGAAGGTCAACGACGCAGGGCGCGACGCCGTACTCATCATCGACGAGGCCCAGGACATGTCCGCCGAACTGCTGGAAACGGTTCGCCTTTTGAGCAATCTTGAGACGGATTCCCGCAAACTGCTTCAGATTGTCCTGGTCGGTCAGCCGGAACTGCGCCGGAAGATCAACAGTCAGGCCCTGCGGCAGTTGGCGCAGCGGATAACGGTTCGCTACCACCTCGTGCCGATGAGCCGGAGCGAAACGGCCGGGTATCTCAACCATCGCCTGGCCATCGCGGGCGGCGCAGGCGAGGTGCGATTTGATGAAGAGGCAATCGACGAAATCTACAACTACTCCGGCGGGACGCCCAGGCTGATAAACGCCATCGGCGACAGGACCCTCCTGGCGGGGTTCCTCAAGGGCGCTGAAAACATCGACGGGGAAATCGTCCGACTTGCTATCAGCGACATGAAAGGCGGCACGGACGTGGAGGCCCAAAATCGCGATACATTGCAATTTGGGAAGCCCGTCTCGCCCATCTTGAGTAAGGAGGCAGCCTGATGAGCCTGATAAATGAAGCGCTCAGGCGGGCCGAAATCGTCGGCCGAGACGGCCAAACGACGACAGCCAGGCGTTCGACGCACAGCATGGAGCATCTTTATAACGACAAGGCCCCTGCTGAAACCACCGCTTCGTCCGAAAAGTCCCGCCCGTTGAGGAAAAAACAAACGAGCCTGCGCGGCGCCACCGCCCTGGGTGTCTGTGTTATCGCAACCGTAGCGGTGATAATGCACCTGACGCTTCCGCCCGACCAGCAAGGTCCGGTCAAGGCCGAGGCCGGCGGCACCACCGCCGCACTTGAAATGCGAACGCATCAACCGGCTGATGAAACCAAAATCACACCCGATAAAACGCCGGAAAAATCCACCATCGCCGCCCTGAAACAGACCCTCGCCGGCATAATCAATAGCGGCGCCGCCCAAACACCCAAACCCGCTCGGCAGGGCGAACCGGCCGACGCAGCGCGACCTGCTCCCGACAAACAAAAGCCCGACGACCAACCCCAATTCACACTCAGCGGAATCATGGCGTCCGGCGACAAAGGCCATGCCATCATTAACAACCACATGGTAACTGTCGGGGACAACATCGACGGCGCAAAAGTCGTTACCATCGGCAAACACCACGTCGTTCTGGAAAAGGACTCAAAGCAATTCGTCCTGAGAATGTAAGTAAGCCTCACTCAATTCGGCCGGCGGCCCGCAAGGCCTGCCGCGTCTTTGAGCATACCCGGCAATCGTCCCAGGTGCAAAGCAGCACGTCAGGCTTGTCCCTGATCATCTCGCAAACGGTTTCGATGACATCGTCGCCTCGCATCAACATGAGTTGGGCGCCGCCGAGCCGGCCGTCGGACATCTGACCCTTCCGGCGGAGAGGATAATCTATCGCACTGAAAGCGACGCTGCACGAAGGAGAATTGTCCAGTTGGTGGCTGATTATACTGCCGTCCGGCAGGCGCACCTTGACCGAGGGAACCTTGATAAATCGCAGGACTTTCATGGCTCCGGCGTGTTCTTCCCCTACGTGGACAGTGGTGTTTGAATTGTTGGTAACGCCTATCATCAGGATTTTTCCGCCCATTTCAGCGAGGCGGTCGAGCGGGCTGCCCGACCCGACCGCTCGGCAATCCAGGTGGCCGGCGGTAAGCGCCTCGGCGGCCGGGCCGATAACCGCCACCGAGTGTGTCGGATGAAGGCTGCGGACGGCGCCGGGCAATTTTCTGCCCATCTCCGGGATAATGCCGACATAGGCAGGCGTCTTATCCGTATCGAAATACGGTTCGGCCATCGACGGGCCGCTGAACGTCGGGAACACCAGATTCCCTTCCGGTCCGATTACGTCGAGCAGCGCTTGAATTACCGTCGCCGGCCCGCCATCGACCGGGCCGAGACTTCGGAACGAACTGTGCACAATCAGACTGTCGCCGGTCGCCAGGCCGACCTTTCGGAAGGCCAAGGCGATATCCGAACCGGTCAGTGTCTTTTTTTCAGACACGAAATCTCTCTCCTTTACTCGCCGAACACTCCTTCAGGCAGGAGTCGATTGCCCGTTACAGTCGGCGCGACTGGACGACCGGCAAGGGGACCGGCCATGAAAAAGCCCTTGAAGGCCTCGAAGCCGGTGTCGGCGCGGATGGCCGCCGCGTCGGCGTCGGCAAATACGCTCTGGAAGTTCTTCATGCGGAACACCATTTCGCAATGCAACCGCTCGCGGAACTCGTTGTCGGCCTGTTCGACGACGGGCGTTTCGGGCGTCCATGCGTAGTCGGCCCCGCCGAATATCCCGACCAGCCGGCCGGCAAGGTCGTTGCTTTCCCACATGCAGATATCGACGCCCTCGACGTTGGGGACGCCCACCGCTTCCTGGCACCAGATTCGCGTCGCGCCGTAGGCTCCCTGCGGATGCCGCCCGCTCATGCCGGCGCCGAGCATCATCGGCGGCTTGCCCGCTCCACCCCACTGCTGTAACTCCTCGATAATTCGCTGCCGGCGGCATTCCATGTACATCCACGGCTCGACGATCACGTCGGCGGCGATTTCCTTCGGCACGGCTGGGCCGCCGTAGTCAGTCCAGACGCGCATCTTCGCCCGCCGGCCATGACGATCCGCCACCTTCGCAAGTAACTCGTACAACCGGCCGATATGACGCTCCGGAGTGTAATCGTTCTTCCGGCCTTCCGGTACCGACGGCAGCGTCGCCCAGACCGCCTCGTCCAGGCCGAGATGGACGAAACAATCGGCCTCCAGCACCGGCACGACCTCATCCAGCATCTTCTCGATCAGTTGATAGAGTTCCTCGCCGATGCCGAACGACGCCCCACCCCACATGCCGGGACCGCCGGCGAGTTCCGGATAATGATACACGATAGACCCGGCGTGCCCCCACGCCTCAATCTCCGGAACGACCTGAACGTGAAATTTGCGGGCATAGACGACCAACTGGCGCAACTGGTCGAT
>DAOWOP010000225.1 GCA_030642005.1 Planctomycetales bacterium | reverse complement strand
GGCTGTCGGCAGGCAGGGGCGCCTCGATAACGGCTGGGCCGGCGGCGGAAAAAGTATAGGCGATCGGGACCGCCTCAGTCTGGCCCGGAGCGATGGAGCGAATCGTCCGCACCGGAAGAGTTACTTCCAGCCCGTCGGCGGCGCGGACAACAAAGCGGACCGCGACATTTTCAGCCCGCTGCGGACCGTTGTTGCGTACTTGCAACTGCACCCTGACCGGCACCGACGCGACGGACAACTTATCCAGCATCCGAATATCAACTGCCGTCAGGTTCCCCGCAGCAGCAGCGCCGTAGTTCATCAGCACTAATTCGACTTTCGCATCGGCCAGGGCATTGAATTGACGTCGGGCGTCCTCGATCATTCCGCCGGACGAGTAATCGTTTCGGCGAAAGTCGCTGAGCACGTACAGGCGTTTCTCCGTCTGCGTATCCTTGAATATCTCCACGGCGGTTCGGGCGGCGCGATGCAGATTTGTGGTCGTATCGGCCGGTTTCAGCGACTTGACCCTGCCGGTAAGAACCTCCGGTTCAGTCAGGAAATTCAGGTCGAAAACGGCCTCGGACCGCTCGGGGCGGCTGGTAAGCAGCACCGCCACTTTATCAGTCGATGGGACCTCGGCGAGCATATCAGCCAAGTCGCTGGCAGCCTTGGTAAAAGCGGTGGTGTCGGCAACCTTCTGGCCCATCGAGACGCTGTCGTCGAGAATGAATACGTGTGTCATCTGCGCCGGCGTGCCGACCGGCAGAACCTTCGCCGTCCCACAGCCCATGAATCGCCCCACCGCTACTGCCAGCAGGAAAATAGCGAGGCAGCGCAGAAACAGAAGGATCAATTCCTCGATGCGAACGCGCCGGCGGTTCTTGCGAACCGACTCCAGCAGGAACCTCATCGCCGCCCAGTCCAGAACCTTGAACCGACGACGGTTCAGCAGATGAATAATAATGGGCACGGACACCGCCGCCGCACCACCCAAAAATAACGCTGGATGCATAAATGGCATAACTCGTTCCTACATAAGGCACTAGGGACCAGGCACCAGGGACTAGTTAAAAAGCCTGGTGCCGGGTGCCTGGTTCCTGGTTCCTGTTTTTATCTTTTCGCTCCGGTCTTTCTTCCGGCGGCGGCGCGGGCCGCCAGGAACGCCAGCAACGCCGCGTCCAAATGGTCAGCCGTCGAAATCAGTTTGTAATCGATCTGGGCGGCGATGCAGCGACGCTTGACGTCCGCGCAGAAATTCCGCATCGCTTCGAGGTATCCATCTCGCAACACCCTCGGCTCGACGGTCAGTTTGCCCATATTCTCCAGCCCGCGGAACATCGTGTTGCCCTGGAAGGGAAACTCCAGTTCGTCCTCATCCATCACGTGCAGCACCATTACCTCGTGGCTGCGGTGGCGGAAGTGCTGGAGGCCGCGAAGCAAACCGTCAACATCCACAAACAAATCGCTGACCAGGCAGATCATCCCACGACGGGCGATCTTCTCGGCCAGGTTGTGGCAAATGTGCTCTATCGTCGTCTTGGCCTTCAGGTCGGCGACGTCCAACGCGTGGACAAAACCCTTAATCTGATTCGGGTTGGACGAGTGAGGCAGGTATGACCGAAGGTCCTCGTCGAACGTCGCAAGGGCCACTGCATCCTGCTGACCGAGCAGCAGTTGCGCCAGCGACGCAGCCACACACGCGGCGTAGTGATACTTGCTCATCCGGTCGCGCCGCCCGTTTCCGCCGTAGCGCATCGACTCGCTGACATCCACCAGGAACGTCGCACGCAGGTTGGTCTCTTCCTCGTACTGCTTGATGTACAGGCGGTCGGTCTTGCCGAGTACCTTCCAGTCAAGGTGCTTCAGATCGTCGCCGGGGACGTACTCGCGGTGCTCGGCGAACTCCACGCTGAAGCCCTTGAACGGGCTTTTGTGCATCCCGGAGATAAAACCTTCCACCACCAGCCTCGCCTGCAAGTCAAGCCGGCGAATCTTGTTCAACACCTTCGGATCGAGATATTTCTGTAATTCAGTTTTGGCCATTGTCTATCGCTCATTAATCAGCGTTTTGCATTGCGCGGGCAACTGTGGCTGACACGTTGTCAGTTCTGTGAGGGTAGCGGTAATGTCCGATTATCTTCCAGGTAAACAAACAATCTTCGGTCTTTGGGCCGGCGCCGATATTGTGAACAATTATTGGTCGCCCCGCCGATGTTTTTCGATCAATGACGAATCCAATATGCGTCCTGCCGTTGCCTAACTTCCAGGCAACCACATCGCCGGGAAGGTAGTCGTTCTCGTCTCGCGTAACAGGCAGAGCCGCTCCGCATCGCTTGAAAAATGTCATCAGGTTAGGCACACGACGGTGATCGATGTTGGTATCAGGCCGCTTGAGTCCCCAAATCCGCGGATATTCACTGAAATTGCCCTGCATATCCTCGTGAACTTCCTTCTGGAGGTCAATGCCAACGGCGCGGTAACTGCGGATGATCACGTCCGTGCACACGCCGGTATCAGCCGGTACGTCCCCGCCTGGATACGGAATTACCACGTATTTCGAATCATACCTGACTCTGTGTCGCGTTCGCTTGATCGCAGCGGCGGAGAGGCGACCATCAAAACTCGCCGCATTCAGATTGGAACCGGCCGTTGAAGATGCCTTGCCTGGCTGCGTGGCAGGAGGATTCGAGGAACGACTCGTCCCACTCGTGTCCCTTTCGCAGCCAGCAGCGCCCATTCCCAACAACACTACCAAGCAAAGTCTGACCAGCACTCTTCCAGCCCCGCAGGGGCTTGTGGAGACGAACACCTTTGATTCAGGATGTCTGTTGGGTTGGTTGGTCATTTTTTCCGATAAAACGTCGTCGTACCGACGACGGCTAAACGGGCTACCGGCTACCGACCACCGGCTACTACTTTTTCAGCACGGCGGCGGTGTCGGGCGAACCGGCGATGGCGCCTTCCTTGGCCGGGATCGCGTCGATCAGCATCTCGACGATCTTGTCGGTGGTGAAGCCTTCGGCGTCGGCGTTAAAGTTGGTGATAATCCGGTGTCGAAGGACCGGCTTGGCGACGGCCTGGATATCCTCGGTGGAAACGTGGAACCGCCCGTGCAGCACGGCTCGGACCTTCCCGCCGAAGATCAGGTACTGACACGCCCTAGGCCCGGCGCCCCAGGAGACGTAATCGGTGATGAATCCCGGCACGCCGCTTTCGAGGACCCGCGTCGCACGGACCAGGCGCATCGCGTATTGAATCACGTGGTCTGCCACCGGGACTCGGCGAATGGTGTGCTGAATTTCCAGAATAGCCGGACCGTCGAGAACCGGAGTCAGTTCGACGTCCTCGATAGCCGTGGTCATACGGACGATGTCGAACTCCTCTTCCCATGCCGGATAGTCCACGAAAATCTTGAACATGAATCGGTCCTGCTGGGCTTCGGGCAGCGGGTAGGTCCCTTCCTGCTCGATGGGGTTCTGCGTAGCCAGCACGAAGAACGGGTCCTTCATCGGCATACGTTTTCCGCCGACGGAAGCCTGTCGCTCCTGCATAGCCTCAAGCAATGCCGCCTGCGTCTTGGGCGGCGTGCGGTTGATCTCGTCGGCAAGGACGATATTCGCGAATATCGGACCTTCGAGAAACTTGAAATCGCGCGTGCCCGTGGCGCGGTCTTCCTGGATGACCTCGGTGCCGGTGATGTCCGAAGGCATCAGGTCGGGCGTGAACTGGATTCGGTTGAAATCCAGTTTCAGGCACCTGGCCAACGAGGAAACCATCAAGGTCTTCGCCAGTCCCGGCACGCCTTCAAGAATCGCGTGGCCTCGGGCGAAAATACACATCATCAACTCTTCCAGGACCTGTTCCTGGCCGACGATCGCTCTGGCCATCTCTTTCCGAAGGATCTTATAGGCATCGGTAAGCCGCTGAACCGCAGCGAGATCGTCCTGATTCATCTGTTTATGTTCCACCACATTTTGCTCCTTTAATTAGCGTTTAGCATTCACCGTTCAGCAATCAGCAATCATCAATCAGCGTTCAGCGTTCAGCGTTCAGCGTTCGGTTTCTTCTTTTGCTGATTTCTTATTGCTTTTTGCTGATTTCTGATTGCTGATTGCTCTTTTCCTATTTTT
>DAOWOP010000060.1 GCA_030642005.1 Planctomycetales bacterium | reverse complement strand
AGCGGCCTCATCGGGGCCGGTGGATGAGGCAGGCCGTCGCGTAGCCTGAATCTCCAGTCGCCCCTCCGGGGCTCCTTCCGATTCAGGCTACGCGGTTATGATCGAGGCGAACGAAATTACAGAAACTATGTTGCACTACTAGAAAAGGCGGTCAGCGATCTTTTTTATCTTTTGCTTGCTGACCGCTGACTGCTGATCGCTGATCGCTGATCGCTGATCGCTAAAATAAGGGTGTCATTATGATGAATAAGACCAAGATTGTCGCAACCGTAGGCCCGGCCAGTTGGGACGTGCCTGTACTGACTCGCCTGGTCAAGGCGGGTGTGGACGTGTTCAGGATCAACTTTTCCCACGGCACGTCGGCCGAGCACGAGCGGACACTGAAAAACATCCGCCGGGCTTCGGAAGATTTGGGCGAGCCGCTGGCGGTAATGGCCGACCTGTGCGGGCCTAAAATCCGCGTAGGTAAAATTTGCGGCGGGGGGGTGCTGCTGGTCAAAGGCGCCGAAATAACAATCCAGCGAAAGCCCGTCGAAGGCACGGTCAATCGCATCAGCACCACACTGCCGGAACTTATCGATAAGGTCCGCAAGGGCCGGAAAATCCGCCTCGACGACGGCAAAATCGAACTGGAAGTCATTCGCCGGCCACGCACGAACGAGGTCCTCTGCCGGGTCGTTACCGGCGGGGTGCTCTCTGGCGGCAAAGGCGTCAACCTGCCGGCGACAAACCTGTCTCTGTCAGCCCTGACTGAAAAGGACCACGCCGACGCGAAGTGGATCGCCCAGCGGGATTTCGATTACGTCGCCCTGTCGTTCGTTCAGAAGGCAGCCGATGTAAAAGCGCTGCGGAAGATTCTCGCCGGCGCCGGCAGCGAGGCCCGCGTTATAGCGAAGATCGAGAAGCCCCAGGCCGTCAAAAACATCGACGCGATCATCGACGCTGCCGACGGTATTCTCGTCGCCCGCGGGGATATGGGCGTCGAGATGAACCTTTCCGAGGTGCCGCTGGTGCAGAAGCGGCTGGCCCGACTGTGCGCCGAGACCGGAAAGATCTGCATCATCGCCACGCAGATGCTCGAGACGATGACCGACAACCCGACCCCGACCCGCGCGGAGGTCTCCGACGTCGCCAACGCTATCCTCGACGGGACCGACGCGGTTATGCTGTCGGGCGAGACCGCCGTCGGGAAATATCCCGAAAAGGCCGTCCGCATGATGAACGGTATCGCCCGGCGGACCGAGCGTTATATTAACGAGATTCGCGCGGACCGCCGGGGTCGGCTGAATCTCGGCGGGGCGCTGTCGGAATCGGATGAATTGCCGTCGCCGCGGAAGCGAAAGCACAAACGCGCCGGCGACCGGATACCCGACGACCTCCTCGCCGTCGCGCGGGCCACTTATGCGCTCGTCCACAGCGAAGCAGTTCGCGCCGTCGTTACCTTCACGCTGTCGGGCAGCACCGCGCGGGTACTGTCGAAGATGCGTCTGCCCGTGCCGATACTGGCGCTGACGCCGTCGGTGCGGGTCATGCAGCAGGCCTGCCTGTCGTACGGCGTGTGCTCCCGCCGGGTAGGGGTGTTCGAGCATACGCGGGAAATTCTGCCGGTCGCCGCCAGGGAGGTCCGCCGACTCCGCTGGGCGCGCAAAGGCGACAAGATTGCCGTCGTCTCAGGCCGGCCGCTCCGAAAACCCGGCGCCACGAACACACTGGTCGTACATACGCTGTAACCGCCCCGTAAGGGACGCCCCCAGGGGCCGCTTGCGGTTTCGCCGTAGGGGGCTTAAACTCGTGTAATCGGGAAACCTGTAACAGGAGTAATTAATGAGCATCAAGGCAAGCGATCTTCGTAAAGGGATGGGTGTAACGCGAGACAACCAGATATGGGTCGTTCACAGCACTGAGCACGTCGCCAAAGGCAACAAGCGAAGTTACATGCAGATCGAACTGAAAAACGTCAAGACGGGGCAACTTATCAAAGGCCGCTTCCGCGTGGACGACCCGCTCGAACAGGCGATCTTCGACCGCAAGGCGATGGAATATCTCTACTCCGACGGCGACAGCCACGTCGTGATGGACCCGGAATCATACGACCAGACAAACATTCCGGCCAACCTCGTCGGCGACAAATCGGTGTACCTCGCGCCGAATATCCAACTGGAGGTGTGCTTCGTTGACGGCAAGGCCGTTACGGTGGAATTGCCCAATACAGTGGAGTTGACGGTGGTCGATACCTCGCCGCAGGTCAAGGGCGCCACAGCCACCAACCAGTTGAAAGACGCCGTCTGCGAGGGCGGGGCACGGATAAAGGTGCCACCGTTCGTGGAGAACGGCCAGGTCGTCAAGGTCGATACCCGCAGCGGGGAATACCTCGGTAGAGCATAAATGGGATTCAAAAAGAACAAAGAGAGCAGGATTACAGGGATTACGGGATTACAGGGATTCTTCTTTTAATTCTTTATCCCGTAATCTTAAAATCCCCGTAATCCCGCTATCTTTGTTTCTCGGTCTAATCAATCATGGAAATCGCTATTTCATTTATTGTCGGTGTAATCATTGGTGCGGTTATTGCTTTGATTATTTCCGCTTTCCGCGCCCGCGCCGGCAGGGATGCTTTCGCCGCTGTCAGCCAGGAAGTCATCACCGAAAGCAGCAAGCAGATTATCACACTGGCTGAACAGGCGCTCAAGGCACAGTCGGCTGCGGGTGCAGCCGAGATTGAAGGAAAAAAGGGACTTATCGATCAATCTCTCGCCGCAATGAACGAGCGTCTGGAGCGGCTTCGCGGGTTCGTTCAGCAGGTCGAATCGGAGCGGCAGAAACACTACGGCCAACTGACTACCTCACTGTCGGCCTTGTCGAGCACGACCGAATCGCTCCGCAACGCACTTGCCGGGTCAAAACGCCTCGGCGCGTGGGGCGAACGGATGACCGAGGACGTCCTGCAACTGGTGGGAATGTCCGAAGGCGTCAATTATGTCAAGCAATCGTCCGAAGCGGCCGCCGACAGCGGAAAGCCCGACTTCACCTTCTTTATGCCGAACGATCTGACGGTCAACATGGATGTGAAATTCCCGTTGGAAAAGGCCCTGGCCTACCTCGACGCCGACGACGAGCAGCGCAAGAGCGCCGGCGGGGAGTTCGTCTCCGCTGTTCGAGGACATGTGCGAGCAGTGGCCTCGGACAAAAAGGGCTACATAAACCCCACCGGCGGGACGGTCAATTACGCCATCGTCTTCATACCCAACGAGCAGGTCTATTCGCTGGCGATGGAACTGGACCGGCAACTGATGGATGAGGCGCTGAAGATGCGGATCGTCATGTGCGGGCCGCTGACGCTGTACGCGATGCTGTCGGTGATTCGCTCCGCGGCTGAAAACGCCAATATCATGAAGACCGCCGACGAGGTCATTCGACTGTTGAGCGCCTTCAACAAACAGTGGCAAAAGTACAGGGAAGCGATTGACAAAATAGGCAATCGGATTAACGAGGCAAAAAGAGCGCACGACGACCTCATCGGCACGCGGACGCGGATGCTGGAAAGGCCTCTGGAAAAGATTGAAGAACTCCGCACCGCCCGCGAACTACCTGATGGCGACAACGAGACGGACGAGGAAGAATAACAGGAGAATCCTTTTTAAACGAAACGCCTCCCTGCTTTATGGTGTATAATATGGAAGAATGGAAAGTGTACCGGAATTGCATCGAGGCGAGATCATGAACGAACACATCGAGGTCAACCCGAATGTCCATTTCGGCAAACCTTGTGTCGCGGGCACAAGGATTGCTGTAATTGATGTCCTGGAACTGCTCTATGAGGGAATCTCCTTCGATGATATCAGGCAGGATTATTATCCCGACCTGACAGTCGATGACATCCGGGCCTGTATCCGCTACGCAATCGAGGTTCTTGGAGCGGAGGAGATTCACATCGCATCAGCATCATGAGATTTTTGCTCGATCAGGACGTCTACGCAACCACTGCCCGATTCATCAGCGATTTGGGGCATGACATTGCACCGGCGGCGACACTCGGCCTGTCAAGAGCGTCGGATTCGGACCTGTTGCAAACCGCTCACCAACAACAAAGAATAATGGTAACGCGAGATCGGCATTTCGGCGAACTCGTGTTTCTACGCGACCTTGGATCTGGCGTAATCTACCTTCGAATCTCACCTTCTACACTCAAAGCCGGACATGAAGAACTTCGACGTGTCCTGAATTCCTACTCAGAAGAAGAATTGCAAGCAGCCTTCGTTACCGTTGAACCGGGCAGACACCGGTTCCGGAAACTTACCCGTTGACGCCGGCGCGAAAGTCGGCTTGCCGCTTCGCAGTAACGCCTACTTAATCCTCATCGTTTTCTCTTCTCCGCGTTCGGGTTTTGGGGGTGTCTTTGCCGGCAAGTGCGCGGGCTAGGCCTACGCCGCCGCGGACCATCAGGCTGACCCATAGCATAAACAGCATCGACGCCCAGACGTACATCACCAGCGGCCAGAGGTCGCCCATCAGCCCGTCGAATCGCTTCCAGACGATTCCAATCAGGGCGATGATCCCGGCCAGGACGATCACCGCCGCCAGTGTCGGCCGCAACGGCCTGCGTACCGGCGCAAGGCGAATCGTCAGGCACATCGCCAGATAGACAAACAGCGGAACCCGCCAATCCGTCCACTTCAATTCCGTGTACGTCGCCGCCATGCGGTGCAGCAGGTCCACCTGCCAACCAAACTGGTCCCAAAACGCCTCGGTGCTTGTGGGGAATTCGGTCAGCCTGTCGGTCAGCCTGGCTGTTCCGCCGGCGGTGAACTGCTCGATGACCGGTTCGCCCAGAACGGCATGAACGATGAGGATGCCCGCCCCGCAGGCCAGGATGGTCATAAAGGCCGCTATGACAGGCCCGATATATCGGAGTTTGGGCTTGGCCTCGGTGGTGGGTTCGGCTTCGCCGGCGCTTCCGGGGGATGATTTGCCCCTGCCGGAACTGCCTTTCCCGGCGTCCATCAACTTTGCCCGGCGGACCTCCCCGCCGGTGATCAGGCAGCCGAAGATGTACGCCATCTCCGCAACGACCGTTCCCGGCAGCAAGGCCCAGTTGACCCGCCCAGGCCTGACCATGCCAGCCCAGAGCCGATACACGCCCATCGCGGCAAATAATATCCCCAACAAATAAACCGAAAACGCTGCGTAAATCAAAAGAGCACCTTTCGAGAAGGAAGTCCACGGATTACACAGATTACACGGATTTTCCAAAAGATAAAAACGAATAGACTTTTCATTCTTTCTTATCGGATTATCAGGAGCGTAATCTACACTGGGAAATACTGACAGCAAGCAATCAGCGTTCCGTTGGCTGTTAACGTAACGGGTGTGGATTTCTGAATTTGCCTGTAAGTTTTATATCAGTGTGGCGTCTAATGAGTGTGGTTATGACCGACAAGGCCAACAGGGCCTCGGAAGGGACGTCCGACCGGGAGTGCAGTGTTGATGCCGTCCCGGCGACGTGGCCTGAGCGGGATGATGCAACCGCCTTCGATGAACTTGTGGCAGTGCACTTCCGGGACGTCAACCGGCTGGTGAACCGCCTGCTGGGTTGGTCGAACGACGTTGACGATATAGTGCAGGAGGTGTTCCTGTCGGTTCTGAAGAATATCGGGAAGTTTCGCGGCGACAGCAGCCTTTCGACCTGGCTGACGCGGATTGCCGTCAACAAATGCCGCAGCCATCGTCGAAGGCTTCGCGTGCGGTTGAGGCTGCTGGCGGGTGCGGCTGAGCGGGTTCGGCGGACGCACCAGGCAAAGGCGGATACAGCCTTGATTGACCGTGAGCGGTTTAGTCGCGTTCGCCGGGCAGTGCAGAACCTGCCGGCGAGATATCGCGAGGTGGTGGTTCTGCGGTACCTGGAAGAAACGCCGACGGACGAGGTGGCCGAGGTGCTGGGCATTTCGCGCTCGGCTGTGGACGTTCGCCTGCATAGGGCACGCCGGCGGCTGAAAGACCTGCTGGCCGACCTCATCGAGGAATAGATCATGGAACGTCAAGCACAGGACCCGTTGAAAGAGTTATTGCGTCAGGCGGACGCCGCAGCCGGTCCACCGCCGGAAGTGCCGGGCGATTTTGCCCCACGAGTGCGTCGCATGGCTCACCGCAGGAGTTATTTCCGAATGGGACTGGGCGCCGCCGCAGCTGCAATTGTGGCGGCCGTAGGTATGGCTTTGCTGCTGCCCAATGACACCGACACAGGCCCGCGCAAAGCCACCGAGAAGGTGATTGCCGATCAGAACGGTGAAATTGCCGCGCTTCGTGCCGAGATTGCCCGGCTGGAGGCCGAGGTTGAGTCGCGTCTGGCCGCAGTGCGGCACATGCTGGCGCTGGAGGCTGCCGAGCGCCGCCGCGATGAACTTCGGCGACAGTTGGCCAGGCCCGACATGGCCGAGCAGATCGCACGCGAAGTGGATGAGGCTGCGTTCATTATCGTCTATGACGCCGATCGGCAGCGGAAGCGGCAAGGCGGGCGGGCCTCGGCCATCGCCGCCTACCGCGACGTGGTCCGGCTGTTTCCCCAGACTCGCTGGGCAAAGGTGGCCCAAAACAGACTTACCGAAATTGAGAAATTATAAAGGAGACTTGTTATGAAAAATCGCAGAGTATTGACAATCGTACTGGTGGTGGTCTTATCGACCGTTACTTTATCCGTCAGCTGCGCCGAGCCTGTGGCCAGACCTGCCACTACCCAATCGGTAGATAAGCCGACTTCCATGTTGGAAGATAGTGTGTTCGCCTCCAGGCGAATTCGCATTACATGGGACAAAACCGCTCTGCCTTTGGATCGTAATCGAATTATCGATCTGCTGAACCGTCCCCAACATCTGAGCGAAGGATTGCCGCCCACCCCGATAACCAGGATCATTCGCAGTTTATCCCTGCGTGCCAAGTGTGTGACTGTGCTCAGCTCGGAGGGCGCTTATTCCAACCGGGGCTTCCTGCTTGGCGATTACCGGATCAATCTTTCCGGGATTAACCGGCTTATGGAAGACACGTCAGCCCCGGCGGTTCTGGAGGCCGTCGTCGGCCGACTGCGGAAACTGCTTCGGGAAGAACACAAAGAGTCTATTCGTCAACTGGAAGACAAGTGCGACACAGCAATTAGGGCGCGGGAGAAAGCACACGCAAGACTTATCGACATTCGCCATCGGCTCGTGGCCATGGCAATAAACACAACAGGCACGGATGTAACCTGGAAGGCGGAGAAGAACCGGGCCTTGATCTGTGAACTTGAGCGTCAACTCCGGCGGTTGGACATTGAGATGGCAGCCAAGAAGATGCGCCTGGAGGCAGTACGCGGCGAGATCGCCGACATCGGACGTGAGACAAGCCAAACTGCCACCGCAGCCCAGCGAAAAAAGATCATCGAGGAACTGGAGCAGAAAAAGAAGATGCTTAAGGAATTGCTTAAGATCCAGACGGAGAAACACCCTGCTGTGAAGTCTCTGCGCGCTAAGATCGCCTTATTGGAAGCCGACCTTAAGAAATCGGAGCCTACGGCGGCGAGTCCGGTCAAGGATGATTTCAGCGAGATCGCGGCGAAACTGGAAAAAACGAGAGTGGTGCTGAGGGCGCGTCTTGACGCTGCCCACCGCAAGTTTGGGCCGAATCACCGTAGCGTGAAGAGCACGGAAGAGATGCTGGCCGCATTGGAAGACAGATTCGCCGACGTGATGCTCCTAGCCGCAACACGCCGCCAGAAGAGGGCGAGAGGGGACCTGGAACTGGCAGCAAGGCTCAAGGCCGAGCAGACCGCCCTGATAATCGACAGCCGTGAGATGGAGGTCCGCTGGCAGGTCATGAAAATGCAACTGAAACAAGCCCAAGGCGAGAGGAAGAAACTGCTGGCGAGACTGTGCGACCGGGAACGGTTGATTATGAAGATAGAGCATGTCAAGACCGTCGATCTGCCCCTGGCCGTCAAGCAGTACGAGCGGGCAGCCCTCTGGGCCGATGAGTTGCGGCAGGAACTGATGGCCCTGGTCTCTCCGACGGTTACGATCGTCAAGTAGGCGAGTATTGGACGCTCATCAGGCTCAGCCCGTCCGGCGGAGCGGTAGGCCCGGCGTCGCGACGGTTGCGCGAAGTGAGTATCACGTCAATCTGTTCAGGCTCCCACCTGCGCCGGCCGATCTCGACCAGCGTCCCGACGATGTTGCGGACCATGTTGTACAGGAAGCCATTACCCGTTACCGAGATGATGATTTCCGAGTCGCCCTGGGCCACCTCGCACCGATAGATTGTCCTGACGGTATTTTCGCGAGTTTCGGCCGATGTCGCCATGCCGCGGAAATCGTGCTCGCCGACGAGTTTGTCCGCTGCCGCCCGCATCCGCTCGGCCTCCAGCGATTTCCAATAGTGCCAGACCTGCCCGCACAGTTCCACAGACCTCTGCGGCGAGACATAAATGCGATAGCGGTACGTCTTTGCGACGGCAGATCGCGAAGCGTGGAACTTTTCGGCGACCTCGTCGGCAGAGCGTATGGCGATGTCTCTGGGCAGGCGGGAGTTCATCGCCCGCCGCAGGCCTCGAAGCGGGATCGACAGGTTGGCGGTGTGGAAATTGGCGACCTGCCCGGCGGCATGGACGCCCGCGTCGGTCCGACCCGCCCCGGAGACCGTTACCGGATGGCCGATGATTTTCGCGGCGGCCTCTTCCACACGCTGCTGGACGGTATCTATCCCGTCGGCCTGCCTCTGCCAGCCGTGATAGGCCGCGCCGTTGTAAGCAATTACCAACTTGATGTTGCGCCGCGCTGCGGGGTTGTCGTCCATTATTTGCCTACAGCATTTTCGCTATCCGGACGGGCGTTCAGTGCGGCGCCTATCCGTTTCCGAAAATGCGTATTTTGAAGCCCAGTTCCCCGCTGAGGGCGACCATTTCGCCGAAGATGTTCCCGTAGGCGACGGCGACGTGGTTGCTGAGGTAGTGGGCCATGAGGGTGTCCCGCGGGATGCCCAGGTAAGCGGTCATCAGCGGCCACTGGGGCGTCGTGCTGTTCCACCATGCGTCGCGTTTTTCTTCCGGCAGCGCGACGACCTCGCCGCGACCGATGTCCATCCAGAGTTCGCCGCCCTTGATGTACGCCCGTGACCACGTGATCTCGCCAGGCAGGCTTTCACCGGCGAAGGTGCCGCCGGGAAGGGGGAAGTAAGCAGCCGGCTGACGATAGGAGTGAACGCCCTCCAGCGTGTCCGGGTCATGGTTGAATGCATAAGCCCCGCACGACCCGGAGTTGAGCAGTACCCATATGAAGCGTCCGTCGTGCAGCCCCCCCCAGCGCACGTCGTGGAACATCACCGCCTGATGCAGTCCCCTGGCCTTCAGGACGCGTTTCATAAGTTCCATCGAAACCATGTTCCCCTGATCGGCCTCCGTCGAGTCCACGATAGTATCCCCGTTTGACTCGGGCCGGCATGCAGAGTTGAGCAGTCCTTCGGCGAAGTCCGAAGGCGGTCTGAGGTTGAACAGACCCAACTGATACTGCCAGCCCACGCAGTCGGCCTTGAACTCGTCAACAAGGTCAAGCACCACCAGGTAGTCGCGGAGCTGCTCTAACGTGGCGTTCCGGTCGAAATCTTCAGCCCCGTCCTGACCATAGTGGAAGGTAACACCCTTTTCTTTTACGAAGGCGAAGGCTTCTTCGATGCGCTTCTGTTCGATACGACGTCCGCGGTCGATTATCCAGGCCTGATCAACCTTGTGTTCGGTGAAGCCCACGCGGTGGAGCAGCCGGGTGCCGAAGTATCCGTTGATCATGCCCATCGAAGTATCGCCGAGCATCAGCGCCAATATCCTGCGCCGGCGGATCTGGTCGGCTACCGACCGTGCGATGCGCGATGCTTCGGCGGATACGTCTGCACGATAAGAAATCCCCTTTTCGTCGTAGTGGATGTTCCCGGTGGAGCACCACTCGTCAAGGCGGGCCATGAATGTTTCGTCGGCTGTCCAGTCTCCCGCGTCCGTCCATATTCGGCTGAACTTTCGGCCGATGCTCTCGAGGCAGGCGCCTGTATTAAGAAGTCCCACCAGTCCCCCCAGGGCTCCGGAGAAGTCGCTTGCCAGCAGCAGCGGGTTATCCTTGCCGGCGACGCCGTCGGTCGTGTGAGGGCCGTACACCCAGTGAACGAAAACGCCGATGACGGGATCGTCAACGGGCGAGAGTTTCTCTATGGCCTCGTGCGGCCTGGTGAGAAATCCCTCCACCCGGTAAGGCTGGCGACCCAGTTTCTTAAGTACCTTTTCGAGTTGGGCGGTCGCTTCGGTGATTTGACCGAGAGCCTTCTCGTTGGCCTCGGATCGGTAGTCTCCAGGCCAGAATATCGCAATCTTGTTACTCATGAGGATGCTCCTTTCCAATAAGTCTGTCGCCTACAGCATCTCCGCTATCTGCACGGCGTTGAGGGCGGCGCCTTTGCGAATCTGGTCGCCGCTGACGAACATTTCTATTCCGCAGCCGTCCGGTTGGGAGATGTCCTGCCGTATCCGCCCGACGAGTATGTCGTCGGCGCCGGTGGCGTCCAGCGGCATGGGGAAGTAACTCCGCTCGCGGTCATCGACAATTCGCAGGCCGGGGGCGCTCGATAGAATCTCGCGCACCTCGCCTTCGGTAATCGGATTGGTGAACTGGAGATTAATCGCCTCGCTGTGTGCCCGCATCACCGGCACGCGGACGCACGTGGCGGTGATGAGCATCTCCGGTGCATGGAAGATTTTCTGCGTCTCGCGGACCATCTTGGTCTCTTCGAGGTTGTACCCGTCCGGGCCGACGTCGCTGTTGTGGCTGAAGACGTTGAAAGCGGCTTGGTGAGGCAGTACCGTCGGCGTGAATTCCCTGCCTTCCAGGAACGCCTTTGCGCCTTCGGCCAGTTCGGCCATCGCAGCGGCCCCTGCGCCGCTGGCAGCCTGGTACGTGCTGACGACGATCCGCCGAATCGGGTTGACCTTGTGCAGAGGCCAGACCGGAACGTTCATGATGATCGTCGAGCAGTTCGGATTGGCGATAATGCCCTTGTGGCTCTTGATGTCCGAACCGTTGACTTCCGGTACGACCAGCGGGACGGACGGGTCCATGCGGTATGCAGAGGTGTTATCGATCACCACGCAGCCGGCTGCGACGGCTATCGGGGCGAACTTTTTGGAAATCGCCCCGTCGGCCGACGAGAGTAGAAGTTCCACGCCGTCGAAACTCTTCTCGGTAACCTCTTCGACTGTCAGTTCTTCGCCGCTGAAGGCGATCTTCTTTCCTGCTGACCGGCTCGACGCCAGCAGTTTCAGTTCCGCCAGCGGGAAATTCCGCTGCTGGAGAATCTTCAGAAATTCCGCGCCCACCGCTCCGGTAGCGCCAAGTATTGCTGTACGATAACTCATCTTCTTACGCTCTCTATTACTTTGTTCGAGGGCTCGGTCCATCCTGCCGACTGTAGCGATGATATTATGCTAAACGCCTTCTCAAGGCAATTACTCCCGACGGCGGGGGGGGTTCGCATCGTATTCTGTCGCACATAATTCGCCACCCGTTGTTCATGTTTTTACTGCCTGCATCTGTACGGCGACGTTGCCGGTCGCCGTCGTCTCGGCCGGACCGACGATAACGTTCACGCCGGCCCGCCGGGCCGTCAGTTCGTTCAGATACTCGTTCCGCGACATTCCGCCGATCATGTAGAGGTTTCGCAGCGGCCGAGATGTCTTGGCCCGCAGTTCGTCTATCGTTTCGGCGTAACTTTCAGCCAGCGAGTTGAAAATGACGTGGGCGAACTGCCCCGGCGTCTCCGGGACCGGCTGGCCGGTGCTGCGGCAGTATCCGGCGATGGCGGCGGGCATGTCCGGCGGATGCACGAAACCGTCCCATTGCGGGTCTATAATGGCCGAGGCGCTCGCCCCACAGGCCGCGGCGCGGGCGGCGGCGGCCAAAGCCTCATACGAACAGTCCGCCCCCGCCGCCGAGAAGGACTTTCGGGACTGCTCGATCAGCCAGGCGCACGTGAGGTTGCTGATCAGAAGCAGCGATCCGTCGGGGTTGGCCTCGTAGCCGAAGCGGGTCGGTTCCAGCGTCCCTGCCGGCAGATGCTCATCCACGAAGATGCCGAGGACCGCCCAGGTGCCCGACGAGACAACCACCAGGTCCTCCGGCGGCGGGAGGTCTTCACTGGTGCAGACGCCGAAGGCGGCGCCCGTATCGTGGCCCGCTCCGGATACGACGGGAAGGGCGCCCATGCCGGTCTTTTCCCGAATCTCCTCGCCCAAGGTCCCCACGACCGTCGGGCCGATAGCAACCGGCGGGAGGATTTCGGAGGGTAGGTTTAGTTCGGAAAGGATGTCCGCCGCCCATTCCCGACGCACCACGTCGTACATCTGGGAAGTTCCGGCGATGGTGCAGTCGGTGCCGCTTTTTCCGCACAGCCAGTATCGCAGCAGGTCGGGCATGAACAGAAGCGTCTTGGCGCGGGCAAGCAGGTCGGGCGTATCCTCGGCGGCGGCGACCAACTGGCATAGACTGCTCATGTCCTGAAACATCGAGCCGGTTCGCTCGGCCAGGCGAGTCGCGCCGATCCGCTCGACGATCCTGCGGCTCATGCCGGCGTTGCGTGCGTCGCGGTAGCACCTTGGCTGCTCGAGCAGGTCGCCGTTCTCATCCAGCAGCGCGAAGTCCACGCCCCACGTATCCACGCCGACAGCCCGCAGCCGGATGCCGCGCTTAGCCACGAGCCGCATCGCCTGAATCATCTGCTCGAATAGCGACTCGATGTCCCAGAACAGGCCCTCGTTGGTTTGCACCGGCGCGTTGCCGAAGCGGTGAATCTCTTCCAGCCTGATTTGCCCGTCCGGGCCTGCCCGGCCCAGAATCGCCCGGCCGCTGGAAGCACCCAGGTCAAACGCCAGATAAACTAACTTGTCCTGATTATCCATCGCCGCCTCGATAACCCGTCGGCAACATAGCAAAAACCACGCTGAACGCCAAGTCCCCTTCGCCGCCGGCTGCGGAATCCCGATGTTCATCGGGGGAACGAAACGGAACCAATGGGAACCAATGGGAACGAAACGGAACGAAACGGAACGATTCGGAACGAATGGGAAAGATTGGGAAAGTTTAGGAAAGTTTTAGAAATTCACAACTCTTTAGGCGACAAGCACTTGTGGTTTCCGAGGTCCTTTTTTCGTCCATTTTAGGAAAATGCTGGTTGGTGGAACAGGGACTGGCCACTTAAGTGGCCAGTCCTCGAGTGAATAGACCTCGAGTTCGGAGTTCCGGTCTTTCCGTTTTTCCCAGGCTTGCCACGGCGTAGCCCTAGCGAAGCCGGGTCCCTATCTTCGGTATTCCGGCTTGCCACGCCGAAGCCTTGGCGAAGGCGGGTCTTTATTCGGTTGTCAAAGACTTCACGGGGGCGCTATATCGCCCCCCGTATTAACAATCGTGTTCACGTTTGCGCGCGCAGACGTGAACAAAAAAGGGGCGTGAAATCTGTAACTCCCGGCCTAGCCGGTAGATAATTTTTTTCAGAAAAATCTGAATGTGCGATTTTTCCGTTCACGTTCGCGCGCGCAAACGTCAACGAAAAACTGTTCAAAATGGGTGGCACCTTCAACTACACTTGCCCCGGCCACCCGCCGCGCGCAAACGTCGACGAAAAACAGGTCTGAAATCCGTAACCCCCGGCCCAGCCTGGACTTAATTTTTTTCAGAAAAATCTGAATGTGCGATTTTT
>DAOWOP010000241.1 GCA_030642005.1 Planctomycetales bacterium | reverse complement strand
GATCAGTTCCGTTACGCCGGCGGCGGCGATGAGATGCCCCGCGGCGCCTTTGACGGAGGAAATCCGCACCTTGTCGGCCAGATCGCCGAAGACGGCCTTTATCGCCCGCGTTTCGACCGAGTCGTTTTGCGGGGTGCTGGTTCCGTGGGCGGAGATGTAATCGATCTGTTCGGTTGTTACACCGGCGTCTTGCATAGCGGCCCGCATACCGGCGGCTGCCCCGTCGCCGTTGGGGTCCTGGTCGGTGATGCGGAAGGCGTCGGCGCTGGAGCCGAAGCCGATGATTTCAGCCAGCATCTTTGCCCCGCGCCGGCGAGCAGATTCGTACTCCTCCAGGATCAGGATACCGGCGCCCTCGCCGAGGACGAACCCGTCGCGTGTCAGGTCGAACGGGCGGGAGGAAGTAGCCATTTCATCGTTGCGGGTCGATAGCGCGTTTAGGCGGTTGAAGCCGGTTACGCCGTAAGGGTGGATCATGCTGTGCGCCCCGCCGGTCATCATCACGTCCGCATCGCCCCGGCGGATGATCATCGTCGCTTCGCCGATGGCCTGGGTGCTGGCGGCGCAGGCGGTCAGAACGTTAAACGCCGGACCCTGGATATTGAACTGACCGGCAAGGTGCGAGACCACCATGTTGGCCTCCTGCTCCTGCTCGCGGTGGACGTTCATTCGCTCGAACGCAAGTTCGGCCCAGCGAACCGTATCCAGTTTTTCGTCGTCGCCCCAGGCGTCTATCAGCAGGGATGTGAAATTGTCGAAGTCCAGGCTACCTTCGCCCGAACCCAGGTAGATGCCCATTCGCGCCGAATCATGCCCGTCGGCGGCGTCCAGCCCGCACTGACCCCACGCCTCCAGCGCGGCGGCAAGGGCGAATCCGGTTTGCCTTCCGACATGGTCGTGTTTGCCGGTCCGGGCAATCGCCGGCGGGAGTTGAAAATCCTTTACCTGCGCCGAAAACGTGCTTGGAAACGTCTCTGCGTCGAACAGTTCGGTGGCGCTGATACCGCTTTTGCCGGCAAGCAAAGCCGACCATACAGATTCGACATCACGCCCCAGCGGGGTAACACATCCCATGCCCGTTATGACTACTCGTCGTTTCACCCTGGTCCCTATCTTCCGGTTGACTGGTTGACTGGTAAATTAGTGAATCAGTGAATCAGTGAATCGGTAAATCAGTTCTGCTCTTTCAGTCTTTCCGTTTTTTCCCTATGCCCTACGACCTATCTTCTAGTCCCTCATTCGTATCTTTTCAGCACCACTGCCGCATCTTGTCCGCCGGTGGCGTGTATGCAGCACAGGACACATTGTAATTTTGCTTCAGTCGGTTCTTTTGGAACATTAAGCCGGCAGGCGTCGTTTGGTTTTTTGTAGTTGACGGCTGGCGGAATCGTCTGCCTGTGCAGCGCCATGGCGGCGACGGCCAGTTGCACCGCGCCGGCTCCGGCGAAGAGGTTTCCGAACCCGCCGGTCAGCGGGCTTACCGGGACGCTTTCAGCCCGTTCGCCGAGCGCCCGCCGAAGCGCGTCTGCCTCTGCGGCGTCTTCGGCCGGCACGCCCGTGCCGTGCGGGATAACCAGGTCGATCTGCTCCGGCGAAATCCCCGCATCAGCAATGGCGGCGGAGATCGCTCTGACCAGGCCGTTGCCTTTGGGTGCTTCGAGGTAGTTCATTCCGTCCGGGTCGCAGGCTGCGCCGAAGCCGGCAAACTCCGCGTAGATGCGTGCGGATCGGCTGGCGGCGCGGGTCTGGTCTTCCAGGATGAGCAGGCCTCCGCCTTCGCCTATGACGGTTCCGTCGGCATCGGCGTCGAACGGCTTGCACGCCTGTCCGGGTTGGTCGTTGCCGGTGGTGGTTACCCGCCCCAGCAGGCTCTGGCGGAGGAGGTTCATCGGGTTGACTTTGCTCTCTGCCCCGCCGGCGATTGCGGCGTCTGCGGCGCCGCGGGCTATCGTCCGTGCCGCCTCGCCGGCTGCCAGGTACCCGGATGCCTCGCCGCAGGTAATCGTGTTGGAAGGCCCCTTGGCGCCGTGGATAATCGTTACGTGGCAGGCGAGCATGTTCGGCAGGTACTTCAGCAGCCATAGCGGCGTGAGGTTGTTTATGCCTTCGCTGCCCCATTTTTTGAAGTCGAACGCGCCGTCGGTAACGGAAGTATTGACGGCGGCGCCGAGTTCGTTCAGGTCCGCACAGATAAGCCCGGCTCCGATGTTGCACCCGAGGCGCGCCGATTCGATATCGACGTTCTGCTCGTCGATGCCTCGCGTGGTGATACCGGCGTCGCGGACTGCCAGGTCGGCGGCGGCGACGGCAATCTCAATGTCGCGGGCCATTACCTTGACGGCCTTGCGATAACTGCGGGGGACGAACTTCCTGGCGGAAAAATCGCCCAACTGGCCCGCAACCTGGCAGCCGAAACCGGACGGGTCGAACAGGTCTATGCGTTTGACGCTTTGGCTCTTCGCGCAGATGTTCTCGAAAAGTTCGGCTATGCCCATTCCGCCGGCGGTTACCACGCCCAGGCCGGTGATGACTACACGGCGTTCGCTCATCAGGCCGGAGCCTCCACGAAACCCGCCAGGAGGCGGAGGAACTGACCGGTGAAGACGAAGTTTTCTTCAGGGAATTTCGTGCCGGCGAGGTTCTGGTCTATGTGCGAGAACATCAGGTCGATCGTGCCGATGGGCTTGTCGTTTTTGGATACCGTTCCGTGCGTACTGGCGGCCTGGTCGGTTATCGTTACTATCTCGGCGTGATATTTTAACTGGTCGCCCGGAACGACCGGTTCGCTGATTTCGGCCTTGGAGATTTTGGCGAGAATGACCTTCTCGCGGAAGTCGCGCGCCTGGCCGACGAGTATGCCCGACGTCTGCGCCATCCCCTCGATCATCAGGCTGACCGGCATGACCGGGAAATCTTCCCAGTGGTCGTGGAGGTGTTCTTCAGCCAGCGAGACGTTCTTGACGGCGGTAGCCGAAACGCCGGGGGAGAACTCCTCGAAGCGATCAATCCAAATCCAACGCATCAGTGGTTCCACGAATTACGCGAATTAGACGAATTACACAAATTTGCTAATTCGCGGTTTTGTTTTTGACGTAGTTAACTATCGTTTGGACCTTGAACAGTTCCGGCAGTTTGTTGACGTCCGGGTCCTGGTCGAACTCGCCGAATTCAACGTGCGGCATGGACTCTTTGAGTTTGATCAGTCCGGCATCGGTGAGTTTCCCGTCGGCTACGAAATCGGGATTATTGAGGATATTGTCAGGGAACAGGTCGCCGGGGGGTATCTTGATGCCGAAGGTCTTTTCCAGCCTGAATACGATGTCCAGAAAGTCGATGGATTCAGCCCCCAGATCGCCCGTGAGAGTCGCGTCGGGGGTTACTTCATCATCATCGACGCCCAGCGCTTCGGTAAGCGTTTCTGTAACCTTCTGAAAAATTTCATCTTCTGTCATCGCCATAACGAATATTCTCCTGTTTCTTCTCGAAAACGATGCTCTTTTTATCCGTGTAACCTGTGTAATCCGCCGTCAGGCCGCGGCACGCCTGCCGTGCCAGGGTGGACTATATAAGAAAACTCTCCGGCAAAGTCAACGCCTGAAAGCCGGTGGAGGTTTTGCGGACCTATGCTGTCGGCGCCTTTTCCGTT
>DAOWOP010000122.1 GCA_030642005.1 Planctomycetales bacterium | reverse complement strand
TTGAAACATTGCGAAGCGGCCAGCCACGCGGCTTGCCGCTTCGCAATACCAAACCTATTTCGTACCGCTCGAATCCACAAAGTGGCAAGATGGGCAAGATAAGCAAGACGGAAAATTCAAAAACGGGGTGATTTTCGGGGGGGAAATACGCAAGTGATTGTCAGCAAACGATTTACGTGTTTTTGAAACTTTCCTAAACTTTCCCATTCTTTCCCAATCTTTCCCATTCTTTCCGAATCTTTCCGTATTGTTCCGTATTGTTCCGAATCGTTCCGTTTTGTTCCGGTTCAGTCCGAACGGTTTCCCTGCATCGACAAAACAACACCGACGGAGAGTTATCCGTCGGCTTTGGTTTGATGAGGGCGGAGATATAACCCGCGTTGTCCTGCTAGGCTCTGTCTGAAAAGTCATACATCGCCTCAAAGCAATCAGCGTTCAGCATTCAGTTTTTTCTTTTGCTGATTGCTGATTGCTGACCGCTGAATGCTTTTTACTGAATGCCCGTCTGAAATAGTTTTCAGACAGAACCTAATATGTTTTACCGGCGAGGTCGAGGTGGCGGAGGAATTCGTCGTTGGTTTTGAACTTGGCCATTACCGACAGGAGTTGCGGTATTTCCTGGCCCACGTTCAGTTGGCTGAGGAAGCGGCGGAGCATGTGGATTTTGGGGAGTTTCCAGTCATCCATCAGGAGTTCCTCTTTCCGGGTACCGGACTTCGAGATATCGACCGCCGGCCAGATTCTCTTTTCGGCCAGTTGCCTGTCCAGTTGCAGTTCCATGTTTCCGGTGCCCTTGAACTCCTCGAAGATCAGGTCGTCCATTCTGCTTCCGGTTTCGACCAGAGCGGTGGCGAGGATGGTAAGCGACCCGCCGTTTTCGATTTTTCTGGCAGCGCCGAAGAGTCGCTTGGGTTTTTCCATAGCGCGGATGTCCATTCCGCCGGTCATGGTCCTGCCTGAGGTTTCGATGTGCCGGTTATAGGCCCGGCCCAGTCGGGTCAGGCTGTCCAGCAATATGACGACGTCCTGGCCGAACTCGGCCATTCGCTTGGCTCGCTCGATTGTGAACTCGGTTATGCGAACGTGATTGGCGACGGTCTGGTCGTTGGTGGAGTGAACTATCTCAGCGGCGACTTTGCGCTTGAAGTCGGTTACTTCTTCCGGCCTTTCATCGACGAGCAGGACGATGACGTGAACTTCGGGACAGTTTGTAAGTATGGCGTTTGCGATCTGCTGAAGCAGAATGGTCTTTCCCGACCTTGGCGGCGCGACGAGCAGGCCTCGCTGGCCTTTGCCGACGGGGCAGATCAGGTCGAGCACCCGCATCTCCATAGGCCCGTCGGTGGTTTCGAGTTTCATATTGGGCTGGGGGTCCACGACGGTCTGATCGGCAATTGCGATGATGTCGGGCCAGTCCCCGTAATCCCGCCCGTTGACCCGCAGGATTTTCTGCATTCTCGGGCCTGCCTTTCGCTTGGCCGTCGGCGTGGCCTCGCCTTCGATTACCACGCCGGTCCGCAGGCGATCCCCGACGACGAAATCCTTGGAAACGAACACGTCGCCGGGCGTTGCGCGAAAGTCGTTCTCCATCTGCCGGAGAAAGCCATAGCCCTTTTCGGTAATTTCCAGCACGCCGGAGACCGTAACGGTTTCGACCGGAGTCGCGTCGGCTGGGGGCGCATCGGTTTTGACTTTATTACTGTTTGTCTTTGTCATGGGTATCTTGCATCCTTAAAAAAGCGTTCAGCAATCAGCGTTCAGCGTTTGTTGTTTTATGATTGCTGATCGCTGACTGCTTTTTAGTCCAATTGAAGGAACTGTCCGCATCATCCCTGGCGGTTATGAGAAAACCCTCTTTTCCCCGAGAAACCTCTTTCAGCCTCGCCCCTCGCAGTGGTTAGGAAAAGCCTTTACTCCGCCGAAATCAAGAAAAATTTTATCTCTTTTTTCACGTCCTCGCCAATTCACACGCTTCAGCCAAGTCGATTTTCCCTTCGTAGTAGGCCCGCCCGACGATAGCGCCGGCACAGCCGATCTCTTTGCATCGTGCGATGTCATCCATTCCGGCGATCCCGCCGGAGGCAATCACGGGCAAGCCGGTCGTTTCGATAAGTTGTGCGGTTCCGTCCAGGTCCGGCCCGGTGAGCATCCCGTCACGGTCGATGTCGGTATAGACGATAGCGGCCAGTGGCAGACGTTTGGCTCTCCGTGCGACCTGATCGACGGTCAGGTCGGTCTGTTCGGTCCATCCGGCGGCAGCCAGTTTTCCGCCTCGCGCGTCGAGTCCCAGCACGATCGCCCCGGCCAAGTCCGCCCGCTGGGTAAGTTTTTCGAACCACGCCCAGTTCTTCAAGGCCGCCGAACCGATAATCAGCCGTCTTACTCCCAGCGCCACCGCATCGGCGACCGCTTCGGCGCTGCGGATTCCTCCGCCGAGTTGGACATCGACTCCGGCGGTCCGGCAGATGCTTCTGACGGCATCGGCGTTTGTGCGCTTGCCGCTGCGGGCGGCGTCCAGATCGACCACGTGAATCCACCGCGCACCCGCCGATGCGAACCGGCCGGCTACGTCGGCGGCATCTGTCGCATAGATTTGCTCCCGGTCGTAGTCGCCCCGGCTAAGCCGGACGACCTTCCCGCCCCGCAGGTCTATCGCTGGAAATATCTCCATGAATCGTTGATTCGTGAATTCGTGAATCTATTTAACCACCACGATTTCGACTCTGCGATTCCCGGCCTTGCCTTCGCGCGTCTTGTTGGAGGTAACGGGATGAGTCGCGCCCATTCCGATGGCCTCCAGTTCACCGGCCTGGATGCCCAACTTTTGCAGCTGCCGAACCACGGCCATTGCCCTGTTGGACGAGAGGTCCAGGTTATCGGCCCACAGTTTCCTTGTCTTTTTTATCGGGTCGCTGTCGGTGAACCCGTACACGCGAACGACCGAGCCGGGATACGTCGCCTTGATAGTAGCGGCAATCTGTTTCAACCTGGCTGTGCCCTGTTTCGAGAGTGTCGCTCTTCCGGCTGCGAAGAGAATGTCACTTGCCAGTGTTACCTTTGCGCCGGTGGCGGTTTCCTGCCAGCCTGCCGGAACGGGCGTGTGTGGAACGGACTTTTTGTCCTTCAGATCGACCAGTTCGGTCTTCGCCGTCGCCAGTTCGGCCTTGGCGGCATCCAGTTCCGAACCTTTGCCTGCCAGCAAGGTCATCAGTTCGTCGTTCTTGTTCCGGGAAGATGTCAGGGACTTCTGGAGGTCACCCTTTTCCAACTGCAAGTCGTTATACTGGTGCTTCAGTGCCGTCAGTTCCTGCTGGCACTGGTCATTACATCCTGTCGCAGCCAAGGCGCCGAGAAGAATAATCGACACTGATAAAACGGTCAGGCGATTCATGGGAAACTCCTTTCTTTCTGTTGTTAGTCAAACTGCCCCGATCGAACGTGTGGATTATACAAGGCCTTTTTCGCAATTACAGTAAAATTTCGTTAACCTTTATCCAGGTTCTGTCTGAAAAGTCAGACATTGCCCCAAAGCAGTCAGCAGTCAGCAGTCAGCAGTCAGCAATCAGCCAAAACCAAAATAAACAAAGGACCTGCAATGCTGACCGCCCTGGCACGGCCAGGGCAATCAGTGTTCAGTTTTTTCTTTTGCTGACTGCTGAATGCTGAAAGCCTGTCTGAAATACTTTTCAGACAGAGCCTAATTTCGGCGAGTCGTTCTTCCGGTTTTCCAGGTTTTTTAACCGTTGCTGGTCGTTTTTGGTCTGCTGAATCTCTTTTCCTTTTCGCAGGGACACAAGCGCCGTCGGCAGGAGCCTGATGGCGGTGTACCAGACGACGACGCCGGCGACGCCGGCCAGCAGCATCCCGACAGCCGGTCGAAGCGTTATGGGCTTCCAGAAGAATTGCATCTTCCATTCCCCGCCAAGGTTGTTCAGAAGAAGGATCCCCGCCGCAACCAATATCAACAGGGCCAGAATCGCCAGGGTGTAACCCTTTACTAATTTCATGTTCATTGTCGATTCTCCAAAAAAAAACAGATAGAGCGGGATTACAGGGATTACTGGATTATAGGGATTTTAAGATTACAGGATAAAATTAAAAGAAAATTCCTATAATCCCGTAATCCCCATAATCCCGCTACTCTGTCTGTTTTTGTTTTTACCATTATGCCGCGATCAGAGCGGCAAAGCGATTTATAAAAATGACCAGCGCGTCGTAAAACAGCAGCACAATCAGCGTGCCCAGCGCCAGCCAGGGTCCGTAAGGCAGTTCGCGCTTTCCGCGAGCGATAAGCAGGTGCAGCGCCCAGACCAACCCGAACAGCGGCGCGACGAAAAAGACTAGCGTGGCGGCCTTCCATCCGGCGACGGCGCCGACGGCGGCGAGAATGTGCACGTCGCCCATTCCCATCGCCTCCTTGCCGAAGCCCAGCGTTCCGAATATCCTCGCGCCCCAAATCCACGCGGCACCGACGAGCATCCCGAAAACCGCACCCGTTCCCGATGCGAGGTTCTTTGATATTGAGGTTTCGCAGAAAAGTTCGTTGCAGAATCTTTCAGCGGCGCCGATTCGCGTCGCGATGAAATATCCCGCTATGCCCAGCACAATCGCCGGAGCAAGGAACAGAACCTCGCGGAGGATTTCCTTTCGCGGGTTCACGCCGTCCTGTGCGGTGATTGCTACGGTGCTTTCTCGTTCGTCCGTGATGGGTTTATCGTCGGCGTCGAGAAAACTGGGTTGGAGCCATCCCCGTCGCAGCAGCACCCACGCCGCCAGCAGTCCGACGACAACGCCGGCTGATACCGCCGCCGTTGCGGGCGAGGCATGGGGAACGAAGGCGTCATTTGGTCGAAAGGCGGCGGATGCTATCCCCACTGCCGCACATACCCACATCACCTGTAGCGGAACGATGAACAGTTCGATATCGACCGCCGAGGCCGCCAGAAGCCCGCACAGCAACGCCGCGTGAGCGACGAACATCGGCCAGTCTTCGGTAAAACCGCTTATCCCGTCCCGGAGACGCAGCACGAAATAGCAAACGTACAGCCCCGCCACCAGCACCGCCGTCAGCAGTTCGATCAGCAGATAGCGGGATGAAATCCCCACGTCGCACCATCGGCACCGCCCTCGCAGCAGAAGCCAACTGACGATGGGGATGTTGTCGCGCCACTTGATCGCCCGCCCGCATGACGGGCAGTGGCTTGCCGGAAAGACAATGCTCTCGCCGCGAGGCAGGCGGTATATCACCACGTTCAGGAAACTGCCCACGCAGGCCCCGACAAGAAACAGAAACGGAATCCAGATAACGTGCATCTACGAAGACTCCCTTGAGACGACCGAAACGATAGCAGAGGCAGCAAGTATTTGCAACCAACGAACGTAGTATTCAGTAGTCAGTAGTCGGTAGTCAGTAGAAAAAAACGGCCGGGTGCCGGGTGCCGTGGCCGCGGTGTTTGCGACCACGTTAACGTCTGCGCATCCGCGTGGTCGCAAACACCGCGGCCACGGCACCCCTATTTTCACATTTTCAGACCTTATTCAGCGCCTGCTTGAGGTCTTCGACGAGCAGGTCGGTCTTTTCGATGCCGGCTGACAGCCGTAGGGTGGGACGAAGTCCCACCGATTCCTGGCACGACGGCAAATTCGATTTGGTGGGACTACGCTTGCTACTCTGCGAAGTAGTTCGCTACGTAGCACGAGTCGCTTCGTCCCACCCCACGCCTTCAGATGATCCGACCTACCGCCTCCTGTACACATCGCGGCGGTGGGCGATTTTCAAGACCAATACCACAACCGCGCGGTCCAGCACGTCGTAAATCACTCGATAATCACCAATGCGGACTCGGTATGTGCATTCTGAACCCGTTAGTTTGACTGACCCGATGGGACGGGGATTCTTCGACAGCGATTCGAGCCTGTCGAGAATTCGCCGCTGGAGAGCCTTGGGCAGGCGCTGAAGTTGCCGCCAGGCAGCCGGTCTGATTTGGACGTCGTAGGCCACTTACCTACAACCTCAGTGCTTTCCTGGCTTTTTTCAGCGAGATGTTCCGCCCTCGCTCGCTGCGGGCCTTGCGAGCGTCGGCGAGGTCAATCTCATCTTCCAGACGCTGAAGCGCCTCCAGATCGTCCACCGGCACAACGGCAAAGGCCGGTTTGCCGTTCCGGCTGACGATAACCCGCTCACCGCTATGCTGCACCCTGCCCGTAATGCCCGATAACTCCCTGCGAAATTCTCGTAGAGCAAATGAAGTCATAATCAGACTCCTGTACCTTGTCAGTAAAAGTTCAACTATTCAACTCTTTAATAAGTTACAACTATTTATCGTCTTTGTCAAGCAATACCTGTGATTATTTTATCGGGAGATTCGTGGCACGACGACAAATTCGATTTGGTGGGACTACGCTTGCTACTCTGCGAAGTAGTTCGCTACGTAGCACGAGTCGCTTCGTCCCACCCTACGCCTTCAGCCACCCGCCGCCGGGATTTTTCATACCTTATCCATCGCCTGCTTGAGGTCTTCGACGAGCAGGTCGGTCTTTTCGATGCCGGCTGACAGTCGGACGGTGTTGACCTTCACACCGAAACTCGTCCGGCGTTCGGGCGGCAGATAGAGCATCGTCGTCAGGCAAGGGATGCAAATCAGCGATTCAGTAGCGCCCAGGCTGACGGCGTGATAGATCCTCTTTAGTTCGTTGATGAACGTCTTGGCATCGTCTTCGGTGTCTCCGACGTCGAAGGCGAGCAGGCCGCCGAAGCCGTTGTGCATCTGCTTGCAGGCAACCTCATGCCCCGGGTCGTCGGTCAGGCCGGGATAGATAATCCGCGAGACTTTCGGATGCCCGTGGAGAAATTCAGCCATTGCCTGTGCGTTGGCTGACATTGTTTCGGCGCGCAGGTCGAAGGTCTTAAGCCCTCGCTCCAGCAGGCTGGCCGAATATGCATCCAGCGTCGTCCCGATCGCCTGGCGGGTGAACCAGAGGTTGTTGTAGTGCTCCTTTGTGCCCGCGATAGCGCCGGCCATCAGGTCGTTGTGCCCGCCCAGACCCTTGGTGGCGCTGTGGATGACCAGGTCGGCTCCGAGCGACAGCGGATTCTGGTGATATGGCGTGGCGAAGGTGTTATCGACAATGAGCATCGCGGCGGCGCGGTCGGCCTGTTCACGCAGCGCGGCTATGTCGATGACCTTGCACAGCGGATTGCTGGGCGTCTCGCAAAGGATCATCCGCGTGTTCGGTTTGACGTGCTCGCTGATGTCGCCGTCGGCAGTGGCTTCGACCCAGGTAATCTCGATCCCGAGCCTCTCGAGGATCAGCGAGACCTTGTAGTTCGCGCCGTAGATGTCGTGGAAGAGGATCAGGTGATCGCCGGCGCTGAGGTACGTCAGATACACCAGTGTGCAGGCGGCCATACCCGTCGTGCAGATGATGCAGTCTTCGGCGCTCTCCATGGCTGCGACGGTTTTTTCGACGCTGCGGACCGTCGGGTTGTCGTCGCGATGATACGTGTAGCCGTCGATCTCGCCGTCGGTAATCTGGCGCAGGACCTCGAAAGAGTCGTACTCGTAGTTAACGGCGTTGACGATGGGCGTAACCATCGGCTTGTTGCCGTAAGGGGTCAATGGGTCGTTGGTCATAGGTTATCCTTCCATGATGCCTTATCAGGCTTGAGAACAATAACAAATCACGCGCGATTTTTCCAGCGGGAAAGTGCAAGAGCATACTGGTGTGTAACTGATTTTTCCGGCGAGATTCGCAAATTTTTAAGCAATCAGCAATCAGCAATCAGCGGTCAGC
>DAOWOP010000206.1 GCA_030642005.1 Planctomycetales bacterium | reverse complement strand
GGCAAGCCGCCTGTCGGGTACGGAAAAGCCGAACCACAAAGAGCACAAAGAACACAAAGAGAAGAAAAATAAAAATTCTCTTTGTGTTCTTTGTGCTCTTTGTGGTTCATTTTTTACAATGATTAAAAAACGATACAAATACATTTATGGCCCGGTGCCGTCGCGCCGGCTTGGGCGGAGCCTCGGCGTGGACCTTGTGCCTTTCAAGGTCTGCTCGTTCGATTGTGTCTATTGCCAACTGGGGCGAACGACCATGCATACTGCCCGGCGAGATGTTTATGTGCCGACAGATGAAATACTGACTGAACTGGCCGATAAGTTGGCGTCGGAGCCGGTTTGTGACTATATCACGCTGGCCGGTTCCGGTGAGCCGACGCTGCACAAAGACCTTGGGCGAATCGTCTCGGCGATAAAGTCCATGACGGACATTCCACTGGCGCTGCTTACCAACGGCTCACTTCTATCGGATCCGGAAGTCCGCTCGGCCATAATGCGGGTCGATCTGGTCGTCCCGTCATTGGACGCTGGCGACGCCGAGACTTTTGAGAAAATCAATCGGCCATGTCCGGAGATTACGTTTCAATCAGTGGTGGACGGTCTGAATACATTCCGACAGGAATTCCCGGGCGAGATGCGCCTGGAAGTTTTTCTCGTAGCCGGAATCAACGACAGCGAATCGCAGGTGCGAAAGATTAAAGCGATTATCGACAAAATCGGCTTCGACCACATCGAGATTAATACGGCTACGCGCCCGCCGGCGGAGGAGTATGCACGGGCGGTGGAAGCCGAAAGACTTGATCGCCTCTGCAAAATCCTGGGCCCGAACGCCACTGTGATCGCCGCACATGCCTTACCGTCCGAACGGGCCGGTGCCGTCAGCCGGGACGACATCCTGGCGATGCTGGCCCGCAGGCCATGCACCATCGACGATATGTCCGAGGGATTGCAATGCCATCGCTGGGAGGTCGCCAAACTCATAGGACAACTCTCCGAGGAAGGTAAGGTCGTCCCCAACCGTCGGGGCGACAAGGATTATTATCAAATTAAGGAGCAAAATCAGACATGATCGAGTTCAGCAGGGAAATAAAACCGGATGCCGAGGCGTTCCTTGCGAATCTTCGCCGCGAAGGCATGCCGCGGCGCGTTCACAATTTAGAGTTCTGGATAGACGATGAAATTCAGGACGCCCTCTGTAAGCGATTTGACCTGACGGCGGGGATCAGCCGGAACGACCCCTACCTTGCGGAAAAACGACAAATCGTCATACGGCGATTCCTCGGATACGATTACGTCATGGCAGGGTTGGAATTAGAAATGTTCAGCAAGCATGTTACAACGGCAGACACTTCCGAACTGGCGCGTCAGGGCGGTCGGACATTCCAGGACGAACACAGCGGACCTGTCATGTCGTGGGAGGATTTCGAGAAATATCCCTGGCCCGACACGGCGACGATATCAGACCGCTCGCTGGCGTGGTACGAGCAGAACCTCCCCGACGATATGTGCCTGATCGGGCATGGCCGCGGACATTTCGCCGAGTATCTCAGCGCGCTGATGGGCTATGAGACGCTGTGCTTTGCCCTGTATGACAACCGCGACCTGGTGGAGGCCATTGCCGGTAAATTGCGGGAGATTTTCGCCGGGGTAATGCACCGGATAGTTCAGTTCAACCGCGTCAAGGCCGTTCTGGCCAGTGACGATATGGGTTTCAAGACCGGCACGCTCATCTCGCCGGACGACCTGCGCGAGTTCGTCCTGCCCGGGCACAAGGCCCTGGCGGAGTTGGCCCACGAGGCCGGTCGGCCATACCTGCTCCACTCCTGCGGAAACCTGCGGGAAATCATGCCCGACCTGTTGGACGATGTGAAAATCGACGCCAAGCACAGTTTCGAGGATACCATCGAACTTGTAACGGACGCCAAGAGCCAATACGGCGACCGCATCACGCTGCTGGGCGGGATTGACGTGGACTTTCTCTGCCGGGCCGACGAGCAGGGCATCCGAAAGCGCGTCCGCGAAACGCTCGACGTGTGTATGCCCGGCGGGGGCTACTGTTTGGGCACGGGCAACTCCGTAGCCAATTACATTCCGCTGGAAAATTACCTTATTATGCTCGATGAGGGCAGGCGCTACGGCGAGTAAAACGGGGTGCCGTGGCCGCGGTGTTTGCGGCCACGTTTGCAACAAGTCAACTTTATCGTGGCCGCAAACACCGCGGCCACGGCACCGGCCTACAGTTTTCCGATAATCGGCAATTCGCCGACGAGTGGCGCGACGTATGTGCGGAACTGCTCGGCGATGCCGTTGCCGGCCTCGTTGATGTACTCGGGCGGGAGCGGCTTGATATTGCGAGCGACGTCTTGCAGTTTAGCGCGGAAGCACTCGATGCCGTAATCGTTACCGTTGCCGGTTCGTCTGAACGCCACCGACCCGCTGGGCTGACCCGCGGCGGCGTATTCGACGGCCTTTCGACCGGCCAGGTGAGCCTCGGTCCGGTCCACCGGAGAGACGGAATCCGGAAAACTCCGCTGCAAGTAGCCGAACGTATCGGCCCGGACGCGGAGTTTCTTCTCGCTGAACCTTGCCGATACTTCCGCCCTTGCGAAGTTGGCAATGCAGTCGCCCAACATGCCGCTGCCGGAAAGTTGGATGTTCCCGTGCCCGTCGCGTTCGACTTCGGCGCCGTGGGTCATTCTGAGCAGTTGCTCGTTCCAGCCTTTGCCGTTTTCGTCCACGATGCCTTCGGAGACCACCACCAGGCACCGGCCTAACCGACCATAGACTTCCGCTATGTCATCGACGAACTGCCCTTCGGAAATGGGTGCTTCTGGCACGTAAATCAGGTGCGGCGCGTCGGTTTCATCGTGGCGGGCGAGCATACTGGCCGCCGTAAGCCAGCCGGCGTGCCGGCCCATGATTACGTCGATCTTGATTCCCGGCAGCGACGCGTTGTCAAGCCCGTCGCCCATGACGGCGTGTGCAACGAACCTAGCGGCCGAACCGTAGCCCGGGCAGTGGTCTGTTACTCGAAGGTCGTTGTCGATTGTCTTGGGAATGTGAAAGACGCGCAGTTCATATCCGGCCTCATCGGCCATTTCGCTGACAATCCTTGCGGTGTCGGCTGAATCGTTCCCGCCGATGTAAAAGAAGTACCGCACGTCGTTTTTGGCGAAGGCGTTGAAGATTTTCCGGCAATATTCCTCGTCGGGCTTGTCCCGCGTCGAGCCCAGCGCCGAACACGGCGTATCGGCGATTCGTTTGAGCAGTCCGGCGTCCAGGCCGTTCAGTTCGATGAAGTTCTCTTCGATAATTCCTCGCACGCCGTAGCGTGCACCGAAAAGACGGTCGATTTGGTCGAATTCGCTGGCAGCCTCAATGACCCCTACGAGCGACTGGTTTATCACGGCGGTAGGCCCGCCGGACTGGCCTACAATCGCGTTTCTCCTCGTTGTTTTACCCATATACGCTTCTTTCCATTGCCGGGCCTGAGAGCATCTCCCGTTCGATAAACGCCGTGTTGTACTGTCCCTTCTGAAAAGCCTGATGATTGAGTATGTCGCGGCAAAGCGAAGCCGTCGTCCGGGTCGGATAGATGAAGAACTCATCCAGCGCCCTTCGCATTCTGCTGACGGCTTCGTACCGGCTGCGACCGTGGACGATCAATTTGCCGATGAGGCTGTCGTAGTTGGAGGAAATTTCATATCCCTGATAAACATGGCTGTCCCACCGCACGCCAGGCCCGCCGGGTGGGTGGAACGTCTCGATTCGCCCCGGCGACGGACGGAAACCGTTGGCGGGGTCCTCGGCGTTAATGCGACATTCAATCGAGTGCCCGTCGATGACTATGTCGCGCTGGCGGAGATCGAGCGGCTCGCCGGCGGCAAGTTTCAACTGCCACTTGACGAGGTCCCGGCCCGTAAGCATTTCGGTAACCGGATGCTCGACCTGAATGCGCGTGTTGACCTCGAGGAAGTAGAACTCGTGGCTGGCCTCGTCGAGCATAAACTCGACGGTTCCCGCGTTGTGATAACCAACTGCTTTTGCCAGGCGAACCGCAGCGTCGCAGATTTCCTCGCGCAGGCGACCGTCGAGATTCGGCGCGGGCGCTTCCTCAATGACCTTCTGCCGGCGACGCTGGAGCGAACACTCGCGCTCGTAAAGGTGGACGATGTTTCCGCTCATGTCGCCGAGAATCTGCACCTCGATGTGGCGGAAATTCTCGATGCATTTTTCCATGTAAAGCCGCCCGTCCTTGAAATTAATCTCGGCCTCCCTCTGCGCCTGTTTGAAGAACGATTTAAGTGTGGCCCGATTGTGTGCGAATCGGATTCCGCGTCCGCCACCGCCGGCTGCCGCCTTCAGCGCCACCGGATAACCGATCTTTTCAGCAACGGCGACGGCGTCCTCGGCTGTCTCCACAACCCCGTTGCTGTCCGGCGCTGTCGGAATATGGGCGGACCGCGCCAGGGCCTTGGCGTGAATCTTGTCGCCCAGCGTCTGCATGTTCTCGACGCTCGGTCCGATGAACTCAATTTTGCAACTCCGGCAGACCTCGGCGAAGTGTGCGTTTTCGGCCAGGAAGCCGTAGCCGGGATGGATCGCCTGCACGTCGGCGAGTTCGGCAGCGGCGATTATCCGGGGAATGTTCAGATAACTGTCCATCGCCTGGGCAGGGCCTATGCAGATGCGATCGTCGGCCAGGCGAAGATAACCGGCGTCGCGGTCAGCCTCGCTGAAAACCGCGACCGTCTCGATGCCGAGTTCCTTGCAGGCGCGAATAATACGCAGCGCCATCTCGC
>DAOWOP010000028.1 GCA_030642005.1 Planctomycetales bacterium | reverse complement strand
GCCAGCGCCGCGATGAGACGGAAGTTATCGGCCAGGTTGGTGTCCTGATAACCTTTGGCCAGGTTTTGCAGTTCCTTGCTTTTCGCGCCGACAAACGGCCAGAGCCTCATGTACTCCCTGAATGCCTCGGCGTTTTTCATTCCGCCGTCGAGGACCTTGTTCGTCTCCATCAGCCAGATGACGTTGTCGGTTTCGTCGAGTATCTTGCGGTAGTATTCCCGTCCCGGCAGGGATTCGGCGGGGGTGAACACGCCGGCCGGGCCTGCCGGAGGGTCCGATTCCTGCTGCCCCAGATATGTCGCCAGGAGCGTCTGGGCGATTCGCAGGTGCTCTCGCGCCTTCTGGATGCTGCGTCCTTCGCGGATCGCCTGGATACCCAGTCGTTGGTGCGCGACAAACGCCTGTGGTTGGCGGGGGTGTCGTTCAGCCAGGTCCGCCCAGGCGCCCTTCGATTCGGCGGACGGACCGGCGTAGAGGTACCGGACCGACCCGGCAGCGAGAGCCTGCTTGTCGATGCGGATGTCTTTTACCGTTGCGATAATCCACATCACTGCCGCCGACCGGGCGCTGTCGGGATGCCGCTTGATGAACTTCTCACATTCAGCCGAAAGTGTCGTTCGCTGTCGTCCCAGTTCCACTCTGGCGCGTACCAGCAGGGCCAATGCCGGTTTGGATGCCGCGACAGCCCGCTGCGATGCTGGTTGCGAGGCGGAGCGGGTCGATACCGGCAAAGTCGTAATCCGGACCGGATAAGACATACCTTCGGCCGCGGGTGGGGCGAAAACCGCTTCTCCGGGACCGATGCGGGCGGCGATAAGTGCGTAGTCGAGTTCATCGACTCCGACCCTCTCGAAGAATACCCATGTCGGTACGGAAAGAAGGACAAGAATTACAGGCCAGATTATACCCGGCCGAAATTGCATGAGCCTCGCCAGGACCGACACAACGGCCCCGGCCAACACTGCCGCTATCAGCGCCAGGACCAGAATCAGGCGTACCGAAAGCCTCTGAAGCGGCAGCAGCAATGCCTCGTCGCTACCGGCGAAAAAATAGAAGTACACAACTATCGGCGCAAGGCCCGCCAGCAGCGCCACCATCGGCAGATCGCGTCGCAGGCCGGTGCGCCCGGCGATGATGCATCCTCCTGCCAGAAAAACCGCCAGCAGCGGGGCATGCCCGACAACGGCAACGGCCAGGACAAACAACGCCGATACGCTCAGGCGATAAAGTACCGCCACCATGATCGGAACAAAAACGACCGCCGCTATCAGCAGACCGGCGGCGAGCATCATCCATGGCTGATTGAAAATGCTCAACGGGTGCAGGAGCACCTCGCTGATCGGCGAAGCAATCGCGGCCTTGTAACTGCCCACCGACAGGTCAAGCCATCGCCCGGTCGAAAGGTAATACAGGAAGGCGTTGACGGCTGTAAAACCGGCCAGGTCAACTGTTATGAAGAACACTGCGCGGAAGATCGAACTGTGGTGCGGCATCGAACGGCGCGAAACGGCAAGCCGTTCGGCGCTGTTCGCCGGACTCATGGTTTGAATCTTCCTATAACTTGCTCACAATCAAAGTCCATACCCCTATTGTAAAACCGATTGACGTGCAATACCCAGCGAAAAAGATGAATAATGAATATTGAACAAGGAATTTTGAATTTCGAAGTAACAGAAAAAAAAGAAGTGAAGACGAGACTCCACGCGCATCACGCATTCATCCTCTTTTTCTTTTTTTACTTCTTTTACTTCAAAATTCGAAATTCCCTGCCGTCAGGCCACGGCATGCCTGCCGTGCCAGGGTTCAATATTCGACATTCTCTTTTACGGGGTGCCGTCACCAATACCGAATGTCCGGTGCCTTGCCGGTCAGTCCTTCAACACCGAGACTATCTCGTCGAGGTGGTCGAGGACCCATTTGACCTTCCGCCGGATCATCTGGAGGAACGGGAAGCCCTGCATGCGTCCGAACGATCCGGTCGCGGCGATGGGGAGGACGGCTTCGGCGACCATCGCCTCGCACATGAGCAGCGGCACGACCTGAAGTTCAGCCTTGCTGATTACGTTGACCGAATCATATCCGAGCAGGAACTGCTTCAGACGTGTCTTGTCGGGGTAATCGGGCCAGTCGGACGGGTCCTCCGAGCCGCCGATGATAGAGAACTGGATCGTCCCGTTGGCCAGGTCGATGACCCGTTGCTGGAAGCGTGCGGTGTCGTAGTCTATAACGGCTGCGACGAGCTTGTCGCGGAAGAGCATGTTACCGGGGTGCCAGTCCCCGTGGACGATCTGGGCGGGCCAGTCTTTCAGCCCGGCCTTGTCGGCGTCGGCGGCGCAGTGGAGGTAAGCCCGCTCAAGGAACTTGACCGTCTCCATCAAGACGTCCGGTTCGGGTCGGCTTTCCAGAGGCAGCGAGGGGATCGTGTCGAGAATGGCCTCGCCGACCGCGATTGCACCGTGGTAACTGCCCTTCGGGGGAGGGAAATCGCTCTGGAAATTCACAAGCAGTTTGTGATACAGGCCCAGGATACGCCCCGCGTCGAACGTCGCATCAAGCGAGCCGTCGTAGCCCACGCCCTGGATGAATTCAAAAAGTTCGTATATCTGCTCGTTCAGAACGAGCATGGAATTGTTGTCCGGGCGAGTGGTTATCAGATTGGGCAGGGGGAAATTTTCGCCGGCAAGATGCAATTGTATCTGATGGGCGAAAGCGACTTTTTTGATGTCGTCTTTGCCGCGGGCGCGACGCTTGAAGAGGAACCGACCCCGCTCACTCTCGATAATCACCTTCGGCGACCGCCGGGAGCCGCGAGGAAACTCCTTTATCGAGTGGATTGTGCCGAGGTCGTAATGGCTCAAACAGGCGGCCAGTTCCACGGCGTCAAACGTTTTGCGTTCCGGGTCCATACTTGGCGCCCGCCAACCCTTTCCAGATCAGACCGGTAAAGCCGAATAATACCGGCCTGCGCAACGATGTCAATGATACTCGTCGAAAACCAAAATGACCAATGACGAAAAGGCAAGGTCGTTAAACTTTGGGCTTGACGGTCGGGCCTACTATAATCGCACCGCCGATTTCAAATTCGGGAGGCTTGATGCGACTGCTTGTAACAGCCGATTTGCATTACGACATCCGACGAAGCATCGCTTCTGTCGAAGCACTGGCCGAGCGCGTATGCCGGACCGACGCCGATGCGCTGGTTCTTGTGGGCGATACTGCCGGGGCGGCACACCAACCCCTGCGGGATTGCCTGAGGCTGTTTGCCGATTTCCCAGGCCAAAAGTTCATCGTGCCGGGAAATCACTGCCTCTGGTGCCTGCCCGGCGAAGATTCCATCCGGCGGTACGAGAAGATCATCCCGTCCGTCGCCGCCGAGGCGGGCTTTTCCGTCCTGGATCACGAACCGGCGATTATCGGCGAAACCGGGCTGGCCGGCTCGATTGGTTGGTACGATTATTCCTATCGCGATGAGGTCCTGGGTATCCCGCTGGAGTTTTACCGCGCCAAGGTCTCGCCCGGAGCGGCAGCCCGCCTGGCTGAATATCGCGGGCTTGTGGAAAAATTCCGCGACCAACTGACGGACCGGCATCTTGATATTGCCGTTCGGTGGATGGACGGTGCGCATATGCGGATGGACATGAGCGATGAGGAGTTTCTGGATTACGTGGTCGGCAGATTCGACGGGCAGTTGGAGACCTTCGAGGCCGATGGGCGAATTCGGCAGGTTGTTGCGTTTGTGCATCACCTTCCGTTCCGGCAGTTGGTTCCGACGGGCAGGCCGGCGAAATTCGCATTCGCCGCCGCTTACCTCGGCTCCGATAAAATCGGCGATACCATTCAGGCTTACCGAAAAGTTACGCACGTCTTCTGCGGCCATTCACATTGGCAGGGTAAATGCAAAATCGGAAATATTAACGTCGTCAACGTCGGCAGCACCTATACTCATAAGAATCTGGAAGTGCTGGATGTTTAGAGAAAACAGGTCGTAGGTCGTAGGTCATAGGTCGTAGGGAAGAAGAGGTGAGTACATGGCGAAAATTAAAGGGTACAAAGACCTTATTGCCTGGCAGAAGGCTATGGACCTTGTTGAGGCGGTTTATCGTGCAAGCAGAAGTTTTCCCGCGGAAGAAAGGTTTGGTTTGGCCTCGCAGATTAGACGGGCCTCTGTAAGCGTGCCGTCGAACATCGCAGAGGGGTACAGCCGACCGGGACGAAATGATTATGTTCGGTTCCTGGATATCGCCAGAGGCTCGGCAAATGAAATCGAGACACAATTACTGATAGCCAAGCGACTCGGATTCGTGAAGCGCGAGCAACTCATAGGTATTCTCGATCTTGTCGAGGAAGTTCAGAGAATACTCAAGGGTCTGGTAAACAGCCTGCGAAGCAGCAAAAAAACTAACGTAAGAATATAAATAATTCTAAATAATTCCGTTCTCTACAACCTATGACCTACGACCTATGACCTACGACCTATGACCTTCTTAAAAATCGTTATCGCTCCTGACTCGTTCAAGGAATCGCTGTCAGCCATTGAGGTGGCCCGTGCGATGGCGGCGGGTGTGCGCGAGGCTGCGCCGGAGGCGGAAATCGACCTTTGCCCCATGGCCGATGGGGGGGAAGGAACCGTCGAGGCGATGGCGGCGGCGACGGACGGGCAGTTCAGGACGGTCGAAGTTGCAGGCCCGCTGGGCAAGCCGCACGAGGCAAGATTCGGCCTGCTCGGCGATAAACATACCGCTGTGATTGAAATGGCCGAAGCCGCCGGGCTGGGACTTCTCCCGCCGGACAAACGCAACCCGCTGTTGACCACGACCTTCGGCGTAGGCCAACTCATTCTCGCCGCACTGGACGCCGGAGCGGATCGGCTGATTATCGGTATCGGCGGCTCGGCTACCACCGACGGCGGAACCGGATGCGCTCAAGCGCTCGGCGTGGTTTTCATCAGCCGGGACGGCAGGGCATTTGCCTGCGGGTTGACGGGCGGCGACCTGGGCGACATCAAGGGTATCGACATCAGCGACCGCGACGAGCGCGTGGGGCAGTGTGAAATACTCGTCGCATGTGACGTAACCAATCCGCTGACGGGTCCGGAAGGGGCGGCGGCGGTCTATGGCCCGCAGAAGGGCGCTACGCCGGAGATGGTCGAGACGCTTGATGCGGGGCTGGCCAACCTCGCCGCCGTTATTCGTGAACAACTCGGCATGGAAGTTGAACCGGTGCCCGGCGCAGGCGCTGCTGGCGGACTTGGGGCTGGGCTGGTGGCGTTCGCCGGCGCGAAACTCCGCAGCGGCATTGAGATCGTCGCCGATGCCGTCGGTCTGGGCCGACGTATCGCAGGGGCGGATCTGGTCATCACCGGCGAAGGCAAACTCGACTCGCAATCTTCCGCCGGCAAGACGGCAGTCGGCGTCGCCAAGGCCGCCGAAGCCGCCGGCGCACCCTGCATCTGCATCCCCGGCCAGGTCGCCCCCGACGCCCCACGAGATATGTTCCTTGCGGTCAGGCCTCTTGTGGGCGAAGGCGTCACTGTCGCCGACGCCATGCGAAATCCGGCCTCCCTGCTCAAAGTCAGAACCGTCGATGCAATTCGGAATGCAAGGTTGTGAAATCCCTGCGGTGATGGTAGATTTTCCCGCTCGGCGCCCGGCAGTCGGGCCAAAAACAATAAGCGAGAGAACTGATGGATTACTTTGACTACAAAGACGGACAATTGTTTTGCGAGGATGTGCCGGTTGATCGTATCGCCGACGAGGTCGGCACGCCGGCGTACGTCTATTCGGCGGCGACGCTCCGGCTTCATTACCGTCGAATCGTCGAGGCATTCGCCAAACTCGATACGCTGGTCTGCTTCTCCGTCAAAAGCCTCTCGAACGTCCACATTCTCAAACTGCTGACCGCCGAGAACGCCGGTTTCGACATCGTATCCGGCGGGGAGTTGCGTCGCGTCGCCCAGGCCGGCGGCGATATGGCGAAAGTCGTCTTCGCCGGAGTCGGCAAGACGGACGCCGAATTGCAGGCTGCTATATCAGCGGACATCGCCTATTTCAACGTCGAATCAGAGGCCGAGTTCGAGAACCTCTCGCGCCTTGCCGCCGAGGCCGGCGCAACCGTCCGCGCCGCATTGCGGGTCAATCCCGACGTGGACCCGAAAACGCACCGCTATACAACCACCGGCAAGAAGGAAAACAAGTTCGGCGTCGATATCGAACGGGCGGAGCGATTTTTCGAAACTTACGGCCACGACGCCAACACCAGGCTCAGCGCAATCCATTTCCACCTCGGTTCGCCGATATTTTCGCCCCAGCCTTACGTCGAGGCAATCGGCAAGGCGCTGCGACTGATCGACAGCCTGAAGGCCGGGGGTTTCGAGATAAACGCATTGAACATCGGCGGGGGGTTCGCAGCCGACTATAAGAATGAGTCGTCGCCGTCGGCGGCGGACTATGCGAGCGAAATCGTTCCGCTTGTTGAAGGCAGGGGCCTGCGACTTATCCTCGAGCCGGGCCGACAGATTGCCGCCAACTCCGGCGTCCTCCTGACGCGGGTGGTCTATGTCAAAGACGGTTTCGACCGGAAGTTCATTATCTCCGACGCCGCGATGACCGACCTTATCCGCCCGGCCATGTACGGCGGGGAGCATTTCGTCTGGCCAGCGGCTTCGGAAGAGCCGCCGCAGCGGTCGGCTGATTACGCTCCGGACGGGACCGCCCTGGCCGACGTCGTCGGCGGGGTGTGCGAATCGGCGGACTTCCTCGCCAAGGATCGGATGCTCCCGCAGGTCGCTCGCGGCGACCTCCTGGCGGTCTTCACAGCCGGCGCCTACGGCTTCGCACAATCCAGCCAGTTTAACTCACGCCCGCGCGCCGCAGAGGTCCTCGTCGAAGGCGACAAGTTCCGCATCATCCGCCGACGAGAAACGTACGACGACCTCATCGGCCCGGAAATGGACGTGTAGAGAAAAAATTTCACCGCAGAGAACGCAGAGAACGCAGAGAGCGCAGAGAAAAAAGAATTTTTGTTTTTTTCACCTCCGCGCTCTCTGCGTTCTCTGCGGTGAAATTTTTTTACAAGCGTTCTAATAAATCACTTCTTCGCACGTCATAAGTAATAGAGAACCAATCGCGATTGGGGAACACGGATGAAAACCGACAGGACTGACGTTGACGCGAACCGGATGCGGCGGGTGATGGACCGCCACGAAGGGCCTCTGCTGCGATATGCCGCGAGGATTCTCGGCGATCTGGAACTTGGCAGAGATGTCGTGCAGGAGACGTTCCTGCGTCTGTGGCGGTCCGACAAGGCTGGGCGCGATGACCACCTGACCGAGTGGCTCTTCACCGTCTGCCGGAATCGCGCGCTGGACGTGCGACGAAAGGAGCAACGAATGACTCGATTGAGCGAGCACGCCGAACAAACCCAGCCCAGCCCGACGCTTTCGCCGTCAGCAGTCGCCGAGCGGCGCGAAGCGGTGGGGCGGGCGGCAGAAGCGATGTCGGCCCTGCCGGAGAACCAGCAGGAGGTCATCCGCCTGAAGTTCCAGAACGGTTTTACATACAGGCAGATAGCCGGCATCACCGGACATTCAGTTACAAACGTCGGATTCCTCATACACACGGGAATCAAGAGTATCCGCAAGCGATTCAAGACCATTGGTTTAATCGGACAGGTCTGAAAGAGAAGTCTATGTTGGAAAAAGCGACACATGATGTGCGAAAAGAAGCCCAGCCATTCGAATGGCTGGGCTTAGGGGATGCTTTTGGGTGCCATGTTCTCGCCCGAAGCGCAGCGGAGGGCGTGAACATGCCCACCCCCGAAGACGGGTGAGGGCATGGCACCCATTACTGGAGACGAGACTGAATATCGAGGAGAACGAAAATGAATACCGAACATGATGAAGCCAAACTGACCGCCTACGCACTGGGCGAACTGGGCGATAAAGAACGGGCCGAAGTAGAGGCGCAACTGGCCGACGACTCCGAAGCCCGCAGGGAGGTCGAGGAAATCCGTAAGGTCGCAGGCATACTGACCGACGAACTCAAGGCCGAACCGGCTCCGAAACTCACAGGCCGGCAGCGAAAGGCCGTCGAAGCAAAGGCAGCCAAACCGCGACGAAGATTGCGCCTGTGGGTTCCACTCTCGGCCGCAGCCTCAATCCTGATACTTATCGGCGCTGCCACCTTTTTGCCCACCTTGGGCAGGTCCAGAGAACTTGCTAAACGTACCTTGCCGATATCGGAACACCGCAAGGCAGAGGAATACGCACTTATTAAGAACTTGAAAAAGGCTCAGCCGCAACGACCTCAGGGCCAGGTCACAGCCAGTCCGGTAGTACCGGCGCCGACCATGAAAAGGTCTAAAGCCCTCTTACGCCTCGTGGACAGGTCGGGTGGTTACAAGTATGATCTGGAATACGCCGCTGGCGGACAGTTGCCAGATGATGAGGCTTTTCGCCGCCGATCCGATGCGTGGAACCGCGAGGCGTATGACCATATTGTGGATAATCCCTTCCGCAGTGTGGCTGACCATCCGCTCTCGACATTCTCGATTGACGTGGACACCGCCTCATACGCCAACATCCGCCGCCTGTTGAATCAGGGAACCTTGCCGCCGAAGGGCGCGGTCCGCATCGAGGAGATGATTAACTATTTCACCTACGATTACGCAGGTCCGAAAAAAGGCGACAAGCATCCCTTCGCCGCCCACGCAGCCGTGGCCGGTTGCCCGTGGAACGCCAAGCACCGCCTGGTACGCATCGCCATCAAGGGCAGGGAAATCGCCCCGGAAAAACGCCCCAGCAGCAATTTCGTGTTCCTGCTGGACGTTTCCGGCTCGATGAGGCCTGCCAATAAACTCCCGCTGGTCAAACGAGCGATGAAGATGCTCGTCGAGCGCCTTGGCGAGAACGACCGCATAGCCATTACGGTCTATGCCGGGGCGGCTGGGCTTGTGCTGGATTCGACGACGTGCGACCAGAAGGGCAAGATACTCTCTGCCCTGGACCGTCTGCACGCAGGGGGGACAACCGCCGGAGCGGCTGGGATTAAACTGGCTTATCAGGTCGCAGCCAAGAACTTCATCAAGGGCGGCGTCAACCGCGTAATCCTCTGCACCGACGGCGACTTCAACGTCGGCATCACCAACCAGAGCGAACTTGTTCGCATGATTGAGGATAAGGCAAAGACCGGCGTGTTCCTGAGCGTATTGGGCTTCGGCATGGGCAATTACCAGGACTCGCGTCTGGAGAAACTGGCCGACAAGGGCAACGGGAACTACGCCTACATCGACACGATAAACGAGGCCCGCAAGGTGCTCATCACGCAGATGTCCGGCACGCTGGTAACGATCGCCAAGGACGTGAAGATTCAGATTGAGTTCAACCCGTCCCGCGTGGCGGGCTATCGCCTTATCGGATACGAGAACCGCATCCTCGCCAAGGAAGATTTCAAAGACGACAAGAAGGACGCCGGCGAGATCGGAGCGGGCCACACGGTAACGGCATTGTACGAGGTCGTCCCAGCCGGCGAGAAAGTCGAAACGCCGGCAGTGGACCCGCTGAAGTACCAGACGCCCGCCAGCCTCACCGAGGCCGCCGGCAGCAAGGAGATGCTCACGCTGAAACTCCGTTACAAGCAGCCGGACGGCGACAAGTCCACGCTGATGGAATATCCGGTAACGGACGCCGGCGGGCGGTTTGACAAGGCATCGGCGGATTTCCGCTTCGCCGCAGCCGTCGCTTCGTTCGGAATGATCCTGCGGGATTCGAAGTACAAGGGCGCGTACACGCTGGAGGCGGTAATCGAACTGGCCCAGTCGTCCAAGGGCGCGGACAAGGAAGGCTACCGTGCGGAGTTTATCCAACTGGCAAAGACGGCAAAGACGCTGCCCAGGAAGTAAGAGTTTTTCACCGCAGAGAACGCAGAGAGCGCAGAGAAAAAAGAATTTTTGTTTTTTTCACCTCCGCGCTCTCTGCGTTCTCTGCGGTGAAATTTTTTTACAAGCGTTCTAATAAATCACACTTTCGGGCGGTATTTGAAATATAGTACGATGTCTGTGGCTACGAACAGTCCGTTCAGTATGTAAAGGATAGTTACCGGCTGGGGCCATTGGTTATCAACAGCGGCGGCGACGAATTTCGCCGTCATGCCTGAGAGGTATCCGATAAAGACCAGCACCATGAAGCCGAGGCTTTTACCGGTAACGTGGCGCGTCCTGATCGATTTGAGTATGCTCACAGGCCAGGAGATGCCGAAGCAGATCAGCATCCCCGCCTCGAAAATCTGCGGTATCGTAAGTGTCTGTGCGATCATTGCGCGAAACTCCTGATAGGTGGGCAGGCTAAAAAAAGATGTTTTTCGCCGCAGAGAACGCAGAGATAAATAAATCAAAAAAAACAAAAATTCTTTTTTCTCTGCGCTCTCTGCGTTCTCTGCGGTGAAATATGTTTTCACCGATGCGGCGAGATGACCATGCAGATTAATCGCTGTTCGGAGGAGTTCACAATGGTATGTGATTCATCATCTTCGCAGGCGGCGAAATTCCCCATGTCGATATCTTTTTTGTTTTTACCGGCCTTTATAACACCGGCCCCTGCGATGAAATAGTAGGCGCACGAACCGGCGGCGGAGAACTCCTGGCCTGGCTCCAGGCACAACATGTCGCACGCGAAATCACCGCAGTGGTGCAGTTGAACCCGCTGAGGCTTGGCCGAGTTGAACCGAATCTTGGCTATTGCATTGATAACATCCATAATTTTCCGACCCCTGTGTCTCTGTTGTCCTTATCGGCGAACAGGCCCGGTCGTCAACAGCGTTTATTCACCGGTAAAGAGAGTCCACGAATTACACGGATTTCACGAATTATTAGAAGAAACAGATAAGGCGCTTCGACTGGTTTTTCTTTGTTTTTTTTCCATTCGTGTAATTTGTGGACTATTCTGCTTTGTTCGCGGGGTTCGCGGCTATGAACAGACCTGCGAGGCCGGGTGCATTCGGCGCTACGCTCACCGACGTATGGGCAAATTAGGCGTAATTTTCACGGGGCAAATAGCCGATAAAGTCAGTCGCGGGTAGTTTTTGTCTGCGCCGCCTGTGTAACCTTATAAAAAGGATGGTGATACCTTGATGAAGCCGCTGCGGACGTTCAGGATTGAGCCGTCGCTGCCTGACGAGTTGTCCGGTCTGCTTGACCTTGCGTACAATCTCCGCTGGTCCTGGCGTGGCGAGGTGCGTGAGGTTTTCCGCCGGCTTGACGCGAGGCTGTGGGAGACGACGGAGCACAACCCGGTGGCGATGCTGGGGCAGGTTGAGCAGTCCCGACTTGAGGCGGTTACGAAAGACGCCGGTTTTATGACGCAGTTCCGGCGCGAGCACGACGAGTTGCAGGAGTACCTTGCCCGGAAGGGCTGGTGGTGCCAGAAGTACGGCCAGTGCAAGACGCCGCAGATGGCGTATTTTTGCGCCGAGTTCGGTCTGACCGAGTGCATTCCCATTTACTCCGGCGGTCTGGGAATCCTCGCCGGCGACCACCTCAAGAGCGCTTCGGAACTGTGCCTGCCGCTGGTGGGCGTCGGATTGCTCTATCAGCAAGGCTATTTCCGCCAGAGGCTCAACGCCGACGGTTGGCAACTGGAATCGTTCCCCCGCAACGACTTTCACAACATGCCCGTCCAGCCGGTTGTTGTGGATAACGAGCCGGTGATGACGGAAGTGGAGTTTCCGGGCGGGCTGGTAAAAATCCTGGTTTGGGTGGTGCGTGTCGGGCGTGTGAATCTGTATCTGCTGGACACTAACATTCCGGAGAATTCGCCTGAGGACCGCCGGATTACGGACCAGTTATACGGCGGGGATCAGGAGACGCGGATACGCCAGGAGATAATCCTCGGCATCGGTGGCGTGCGGGCGCTGGCGACGATGGGAATCGAGCCGAAGGTCTTCCACACGAACGAAGGGCATTCGGCCTTTTTGAGCCTGGAGCGGATTCGGCTGCTTATGGCCGAACACGGCGTTTCGTTCGCTGCCGCCCGCGAGGCGGTGTCTGCCTCGAACGTCTTCACCACGCACACGCCGGTTCCGGCCGGTAACGACGCATTCGATCCGGCGCTCATTGAGCGATATTTCAGCCGGTACTGGGAGCAGTTGGGCTTTTCGCGTGAGCAGTTCCTGGCATTGGGTCGGCAGGACGCCGGCAACGGCGACGAGCCGATGAGCCTGACCGTGCTGGCTATGCGGCTAAGCAGCAACAGAAACGCCGTCAGCGAACTCCACGGACAGGTAAGCCGAAAACTCTGGTCCGGTATCTGGCCCGGCCTGCCCGTTGATGAGGTTCCGATTACTCATTTCACCAACGGCGTTCACACGAGGAGTTGGATAAGTTACAGCCTTACCGGTCTGTACGACAGGTACCTGGGTCCGGCCTGGAAGGAGCGTCCCGCCGACGGGAACATCTGGGCGGCGGCGGACCAGATTCCCGATACGGAGTTATGGCGGACACACGAGCGTCGTCGCGAGAGGCTTGTGGCGTTTGCCCGCCGCCGGCTGCGTGAACAGTTGTCCCGCAGCGGAGCGGGCGCCTCGGCGCTGGCTGCTGCGGACGAAACGCTCGACGCCGAAACACTGACCATTGGCTTCGCACGTCGATTCGCCACGTACAAGCGGGCGGACCTCATCCTCCAGGACGTCGAGCGGCTGGGCAAACTCCTGAACAATACGGAAATGCCCGTCCAGATACTCTTCGCAGGCAAGGCTCACCCGCGGGACAATCCGGGTAAGGAACTAATCCGTCAGATCGTCCACATCAGCCGCAGGGATGAATTCCGCCGAAGAGTCGTCTTTCTGGAAGACTACGAGATGAACCTTGCCCGTTATCTGGTGCAGGGCGTGGACGTCTGGCTGAACACGCCGCTTCGCCCGATGGAGGCCTCCGGCACCAGCGGAATGAAGGTCGCCGCCAACGGCGGGCTGAATGTCTCCGTACTGGACGGATGGTGGAACGAAGGATACAGCGGCGACGTGGGGTGGGCGATCGGATCGGGAGAAAGGTACCAGGATCTCGATTATCAAAATGCCGTCGAAAGCCGGGCGCTTTACGACCTGCTGGAAAAGGAGGTCGTGCCGATGTTCTACAAGCGAGGCCCCGACGGCCTGCCCAGAGAGTGGATCGCAAAGATGAGAGCGTCAATGCAGAAACTTACGCCGTTCTTCAACTCCAATCGCCTGGTGCGCGATTATACCGAAAATTTTTACCTGCCGGCCATCAAGCGATGGGACAACCTGATAAACGAAAACCTCGCCGAAGCGAACAATCTCTCGCAGTGGAAGCAGTGGCTGATGGAGAAATTCGCGCAGGTGCGGGTCGAGGATGTCCGGGACAATATCAACGGCGTCTCGCACGTGGGGCAATTGGTCAAGGTTGAGGCCGCCATCATGCTGGGTGAAGTCCGCCCGGAAAACGTCTCTGTACAGTTGTATCATGGACAGTTGGACCCCGACGGCCAATTCCAGCACGGCAAGACGGCGGAGATGGTCCCACAGGGACAGTGCGATGCCGACGGTCGCATCAGTTACGCCACAGAGGTCCCGTCCGGACGTACCGGCCTGGCCGGTTATACCGTACGAATCCTGCCACGCCACGACGCCATGCCAGACCCCAGGGAAATGGGGCTTATTAAATGGGCTTAACAATTTTCGATTTTCAATTTCCAATTGAACAGATTTAAAAAAGGAGCTACGAAGGTTCTTTCAATTGGAAATTGATGGGGTATCCCTGCTAATTTTTTGAAAAGAGTTTGACTTTCCCCGACATGGGGATATGCTTGGGGCGTCGGAGTAAAGATGGCCCGGCAGTATGATATGTTGAAAAACACCACCACGAATTCGTGACGACTCGACCGGACAAGTCGAGCCTCGTTCGCCTAATTCCGCTTGGCGCCTTTGGCGTGTCCTTTGGGCAGGCCTGCCCACCTTCGGCAGGTAGGCGGGCTATGGGCTGTCCGACTAATCGCCTGGGGCATTTCCTGAAAAACGCGATGTGGCTATGATTGTAGTTAAATTACCTGACGGCGACAGTATGCAATATGACGATTCGGCTACGCCGGCGCGAGTGGCCGGGGACATTTCGTCCCGCCTGGCCTCCGCAGCCGTCGCCGCCGAAGTGAACGGGGCCGCCGTTGATTTGAACGTCGAACTGCCCGACGGAGAGCATGACCTGCGAATCCTCACTAACCGCGACGAACAGGCCCTGGTAATTCTCCGCCATACCACCGCCCATATCCTCGCCCAGGCGGTCCGCCGACTTTACGGCAATGCCGTCCAATATACCATAGGCCCGGCGCTGACCGACGATTTCCAGTACGGCTTCTACTACGACTTCGACCTGCCCGAACCCATCAGCGCCGAAGACCTGCCGAAAATCGAAGCCGAGATGAAAAAAATCGTCGGCGAGAACATTCCCATCAGCCGGGTCGAACTGTCCATCGACCAGGCCAGGAAACGCTTCGTTGAACTGGGACAGGATTACAAAGTCGAGATGATCGAAGACCTTGCCCGCGACGAGGGCGTCTCATCCGTCAGCCTCTACGAACAAGGCGATTTTCTGGATATGTGCCGCGGGCCTCACCTGCCGGCCACCGGCAAGGTCAAGGCTTTCAAACTTATCACTACGGCCGGGGCGTACTGGCGGGGCGACGAGAACAACAAGATGCTCACCCGCATCTACGGCATCGCCTTTTTCGAGAAGAAACAACTCGCCGCCCACCTCGAACGAATCAAGGAGGCGAAGAAGCGCGACCATCGCATCCTCGGCAAACAATTGGGCCTGTTCATTATCAACGACACCGTTGGGCCGGGGCTGCCGATGTGGATGCCGAAGGGAACCATTATCCGCATGGAACTGGAAGGCTGGCTCCGGGGCGAGTTGCTCAAGCGGGGTTACCAGGCCGTTATTACTCCGCACATCGGAAAGGTCGATCTCTACCGCACCAGCGGGCACTACCCGTACTACGAGCACGGGCTTTTCCCGGCCATGGAAACGGACACCGGCCAGGCATACCTGCTCAAACCGATGAACTGCCCGCACCACATACAGATTTACAAAGCCGAGCAGCACAGTTACCGCGACCTGCCGGTTCGCCTGTCGGAGTTCGGAACGGTCTATCGCATGGAGCAGTCGGGCGAACTTTCCGGGCTTATTCGCGTTCGCGGCTTCACGCAGGACGACGCGCATATCTTCTGCACGCCCGAACAACTGGAGGCGGAGATAGAATCCTGTGTGGAATTGACCAAACTGGTCCTGGAGACACTGGGGCTGAACGATTACCGCGTGCGAATCGGTCTGCGCGACCCCGACAGCGAAAAGTATGTCGGCGAGAGCGAGAATTGGGACCTGGCCGAGGAAAATATCCGCAATGTCGTCAGGAAGGTCGGTATGGATTACGCCGAGGAGCCGGGCGAGGCGGCCTTCTATGGTCCGAAGATCGACTTCATCGCCAGGGATTGTATCGGCAGGGAGTGGCAACTCGGGACGATTCAGGTAGATTACAACCTGCCGGAGCGGTTCGATCTGGAATATATCGGCGCTGACAACACAGCCCATCGGCCTGTGATGATTCATCGTGCGCCGCTTGGTTCGCCGGAGCGGTTTATCGGCATCCTGATCGAGCATTTTGCCGGGGCGTTTCCGCTGTGGCTTGCGCCGGTGCAGGTGGCGGTCCTGCCGGTCAGCGATAAGTTCAACGATTACGCCGCAAAGGTGGTCTCGGCCGGCAGGGTGGCGGGCCTGCGAATGGAGTCGGACGCATCGGCCGACAAGATAGGCGCAAAGATACGCCGGGCTGCGATGCAGAAAGTCCCGTACATCTTTGTTGTAGGGCAGCGCGAAGTCGAGACATCGACGGTTTCCGTCCGCAAGCGAGGCCTCGGCGAAGTCGGAGCGGTAGCCATGACCGAGGCACTCGATAAACTTAAAGCCGAAAGGGATTCACGAGGCGCCGAAGAGGCGTTCACTGAAAAAAGTGATCAGTAACCAGTAATTCGTAATTCGTAATCAGTAACCCGTAATCAACCAATTACGAATTACGAATTACCAATTACGAATTACATTAAGGAGACCAGTACCATCGCTAAAGAACTTCGTCGCAACGAACGTATTCGCGTTTCGGCGGTCCGCCTGATAGACGCTGAAGGCAACCAGGCGGGCGTCGTCGATACCAGGGAAGCCATCGAAATGGCCCGCCAGGTCGATCTGGACCTTGTCGAAGTGGCCCCACAGTCCGATCCTCCCGTCTGCCGGATAATGGACTACGGCAAGTATAAGTACGACTTGAAGAAGAAGCAGCATAAGGCCAAGTCGCACCGTCACGAGGTGGAGATGAAGGAGGTCCGCATCAAGACGCCGAAGATAGGCCGGCACGACCTTGAAATCAAGGTCAACCGTGCACGCGGGTTCCTTCAGCGAGGCGACAGGGTGCAGTTCACGCTGCGGTTTCGCGGGCGGGAAATGGCCCATCAGGACCTCGGGCGGGAGATACTCAACTCCATCAAGGCCGCCCTGGAAGACGTCGCAAAGGTCGAGCGGGACTTCCGCATGGAAGGACGCCGCCTGACGATGGTCCTTGCCTCGACGGTCGATCAGCGTCAGGCCGAACGCAAGGCGTCCGGGAAGGTCTCTGCCGCCGAGGGCGACGAGAAGGAAAAAACCGACCAACCCGCCCCGACTGCATCACCATCCCTTTGACGATTGACAGGGTGCTGTTCCGGCGCAGCCATCAGTCCTGCGGGCTTCCCAACCCGCCGCGCAGGGTGGAAAACCCTTGAAAAACAAAGCGGGAAGTGTTATAGGCGGTTCGAAAGAAAACTCAAAGGCAGTTTAAGCGCGCGTAGCTCAATTGGATAGAGCATCGGTCTACGGAACCGAAGGTTACAGGTTCGAGTCCTGTCGCGCGTGTTTTCATGATGCGGGTCGGGGACATGCTGCCGATTCGGTTGCGTATGGAGAAAGAATCGAGGTTCTTCGTAACTCGCCGGCCTAATCCGATTATTCTTCTTTTTATTAGATAGAAGCTCCTGGAAAGATTTGGGCTGAAGATGGGAACATTTTCCCGCTAACTGCGTCTAATAATTGTAAGTTCGTAAGTCCGCCACAATCTGTTGCCAGGGGCTTTGGAATGACCCACCGGGTCGGAATAGTTGTGATTGCCCTCCTTGCGGCGGGGTTGTTGTTCGTTGCAGTCGCCCCCGCTCAGCAGCCGGACCGACGTAACGAGGTTGTACGTGCGTTGTTGCGGCACAGCCGACCGCTGAGCGGCACCCATGTTGAAATTCCCATAAGTGTGTATCACCGGTATCTGCGCGACCTGCACGCTCCTGAGTGTGCCAGGCCCGACGCGCCAATCCCGTTCATTGCTGAGACGGGGACGTATCATTTAATCGTCGAAACCGATTTCCCCGCGACGCTCAAGGCAAAGGTGCGCCTGCGGGTATTCGACCCGCAGAAATGCCTGAACATTCCGATCCTGGGCGCAAAAAATGTTATATGGGAAGATCTTTCCGCCGACAACAAGGGCGCCATATTGACGACAATGGACGGCTGGGTGCGATTTACTGCGCCCAGGCTCGGTCTGTACACGATTACCGGTCGGCTCCGGTTAAAGACGGCTGGAAGGTCCGGCGGGACAATCGCCCTGGGAATGGCCCGAACGGTCAGGACCGCTGTTGTTTTCGATTCACCGCTTGCGTGGGAAGTTCATGCTGACCGGCACGTCGGAACAGGACTGATCGGCACGGTCGAGATGGGAACTCATGGCCTCCTTGCGCTGAAACCAACAAACAGGCTGCGGATAAAATACAACCGGCCGATGCCCCGTCGGCAGCGCCCGCCGAGATACTTGCTGCGAGGCGACGTAGCCTGGAACCTGGGCGCGGGCGCTCAGCAGATTACCGCTTCGCTGACCGCGACCATTGCGGCGGGGGCGTCCGACCGGATCGAACTGCTGTTGCCGTCCCAGGCCGACCGTGTGGAAATCACAGGTCCGGAAGTACGCAGGGTACAGGTTGGCTCCGGAAGAGCGGTAGTGCATCTGCGGGGAAAGATTCTAGGCCCCACTGTCCTGAAGGTTTCTTACGAACTGCCGGCGGGCGGAGGTTCGGAACGTCGCTTCGGCCGGTTTGGTGTAGCCGATGGCCGATGGGCCGGCGGGACGCTGGTCGTTACCAATACCGCCGGAGGCAGCGAGATTTTACCGGCTTCGATGACGGGCCTGCGCGAGATGTCGCTGTCGGAGGTTCCGCCGTCGGCATCAGCCATCCTGCCGGCGCCGGCGGTGATGGCGTATGAAATAACCTCGCGCGAATTCTCGGCCGAGGTCGAGGTCCTCCAGTTGGGCCGGTTCGCACTTCGCCGGTCCATCGTCGATTTGGCGCATTACGAGGTCTTCCTCGCCCGCGACGGTTCGGTTATCTGCCGGGCGCGATACGAAATACGCAACAGCAACAGGCAATTTCTCCGCCTGAAACTCCCAGCCGGTGCGCAGGTGCTGCTGGCCCGCGTGAATGAGAAATCCCGCCCGATCTCGCCGGCGACGGGCAAGAAAAACACCTGGCTGCTGCCGCTGGAACGTTCGCGGGCCAGCGTGATGGGACTGGTCAGTTTCCCCGCCGAGGTGGTGTTCCTGTGCAGGACTGCCCCGATGGGCGAGATGGGCGTAGCGGAGATTCCGCTGCCCGCCATCGACCTGCCAATCGCCTACGGCTGGTGCGAGACCTATATACCGGCCGGCCTGGCCGTGGAGAAATGGTCCGGCGTGATGAAGAAAGTCTCCCGCTTCTCCAGCGAGACTGCCACGGCGAGCCTCGATTACGGCTGGGGCGAACTGGCCGCCGGTTACACCGAAAAAGACCGCCCGACGGTCAGGCCGACGCCGACGATTACTCGGCCGACTACCCAGCCAGGTTTCGTGGCGAGTTTCGAGCGAGAAACGGGCTTGCCGAGCAGGCTGGCGACAACCGACAGGCTCGTTACGACCCTCAGCGCGACGCCGATACTTGCGAGGAATTATTATCGCACGGGTAAGGCTTATTACGACAAGAACGAGTTTGCCGAGGCCGCTCGGTATCTTGAGCAGGTCGCCAAACTCGCTCCCGGTTCAGCCGAGGCCCGCAACGCCAGGCGACTCCTGGCCAACCCACAGATGCCCAAGGCCCGCAAGGCCGAAACAAAGGCCGAGAAGGCCGCCGCGAGAGTCGTGCAGCGTGAGGTGGCGGAGTCCAACATTTTTCTGGAATACAAGCAGAAGGCGTATATCCAGTCGGGCAAAGCCGCCGCGCGCGAAGGACGATACAAGGAGGCTGCCGCCAAACTCAAAGCCGCCCAGGGTGCCACGGAACAACTCATCGCCCGCGGCGCTGAGCGACAAGAGACCCTCGCCCGGATGCGAAAGGCCGAGCCGGAGATGGAGCAACTCCGAAAAAAGTCCGGCGAAACAATTAGCAGGCTCCGTGGCGAGATGAGCGAACGGAAGAAAGCCGGCGAATACGAAAAAGCCCTGGAAGTGGCCAGTGAACTTCAACAGTCCTTGGCCGACAGCATAGTCAAAGAGGATTACAGCGGTCGTAAAAAGAGCGTCGCCGCGATGACGGACAGACAATCGACCTCCCCGGCGCGATTACGATTGGAGAGCGAAAAACTGCAAAAGGAGATGAAATACCTCGCCGCTGCCGCAAGTCGAAAGAGGCAGAAACAGGCCAAGGCCAAGGGCGAGCGAGACCGTATTGCCAGGGCTCATGTTGTTACAACCCGCCCGCAGCGCCGACCGACCGGTGGCAGTGGTGGCGGCGGTGCAATAACCAACCTTGAGCGCACCCGCCGCATGCGTATGCAGCAGCAGGTCGCCAGACAGCGCACCGAGATTGAGCGGCGAAGACTCCGGCGCAGTGAGGATTGGGGCAGGCTCACGCCCAGGGATGAGATGATGCAGCAGAAGCGCGAGAAGATCGCGACGCTGAAGGCGCATGCCCGCACACTCCGCGATGAGCAGGAGTACAGGCAGGCCATCGAGGTCTGCGACGAAATTCGCAAACTGGACCCCAATGACATATGGGCGAAGGAGTGGCACACCGAACTGGACCGCTTCGTGCAAATCATCGATGCCAGAGAAGCGTACAGGACTTCCATGCGGGAAGAGGTCAAGCAGTTAAACGATGTCCGGCAGTCGCAGGTTTTTCCGTGGGGCGGATCGGATATTACCCTCAGGCGCAAACCGATGGGCGCAGGCGAGGTTACCGCGAGCGAAGCGAATCGCGCTGTGCTCCGCCGGCTGCGACAGAGACTGCCGAGGCTGGATTTCAGCGGTATTGCCTTCGGCGACGTCGTCCAGTTCCTCCGCGAAGTCAGCGACGTCAGTATCCACGTCAAGTGGAGCGCGCTGGAAACGATCGGTGTGGACAAAACCACAAAGGTTAGCGTCAACCTGACCAACGTTACCCTCGAAAAGACCATACAGGTCATTCTGGACGACGTCGGCGGGGTCAATCCGCTCGGCTTTGTGTTGGATGAAGGCGTTATCACCATAACCACCGTAGATGACCTTTCCAGCCGGACCGTAACGCGGGTCTATGACATCCGCGATTTGGTCGTCCGCACGCCCAATTTTAAAGGACCGAAAGTTACCCTCCGACAGACGGCAGGTAATAACAACAATGCTGCCGGATGGGGCTGGGGCGACGATGACGACGACGGAAAAACGCCGTCCATGAAAGAAGAGTTGACCAGCGACATCACGGACCTGATTCGCAGCACAATTGACCCTGACACCTGGCGCGAAGCCGGCGGAAAGCACGCCTCCATCCGCGAACTGAGCGGGCAGATTATCGTTACGAGTACAGCCGAGAACCAGCAAGCCCTGATGGACCTGCTTGCCCAACTCCGCCAGGCCCGCGGGCCTCAGGTCGAAGAAGGTAAAAAGATCGCCCAGCAAAAGGCTGCTGACCCGCTTACAGGCGCGAGAATAGCACGGGCGGACGAAGATGGCGGTTGGCGGCAGTGGCACGGTGGGAAACAGGTCCAAATCAAGGATAGGGAACTCGATGAATTTATCCGGCGGAATTACGACTGGGCGCTCAAAAGCGATTCCCTGACGGTATCCCGGCGGATACCCGACGGCGGGACGCTCCTGGTGGGCGGACTCGTGTCCCAACTCCGGGACAATCTCGGCCAGAAGGTTGTGGTCAACAGCCGCAACGTCAATGCCGACACCCGCGCCGCCGCGGCACTGGGCGTGCGGTTCAACCGTGGAAGCAATAACGTCGATTGGGCTGTGATTAACGAGGCCCAGTTCCGTTCGCTGATGGAACTGGACGCCGAGTTGACCCGTCGCCACGGCCGGCCGGTGGCTGCCAACGAGCGCCTTCAGGAGACCATCGTCGGCACCGACGCATTTCTGTCCAACAGTATGGTCGCCAACATCACCTTCGCCGGTGATAAAGGCAACACGCTGGATATAAGCAGCAATACTGTGAACCTTGCGCACGAGGGTTATCTGCTGCTGTACAATGGCCAGCACCTGACTGTCGTCCGGGCAGGCGCTATGCAGCACTGGCGGGAGACACCGACCGACGCAGGTTTCGTCGAGGTTCCGCAAAATATAGAAGTGCCCCGCGTGGGGCAACTTTTCAGGTTCGAAAGGACGCTGCTGAAGCCGTCCGACCAAATGGTGCTTCGTGTCGAGTACAAATGGAAAGGAGTATCGCAATGAGTAAAGCAAAGATGTTGATGACAATGGCTGTTGTGTTGTGCCTGGCAGTAACGGTCTTCGCGGCGAAGCCCGGTGAACCGAGGCTGGGCGAAGGTAAGGGAAAGGTGATCCTCAGTTGGGACGAGTTTGTCAAGATCACCAACTACGGCAAGGACAAGAAAGACCCGCAGATGCTGACGATCCCATGGAAACAGGTCCAGGACCTTCTTGGGGTGGAACTGAAGGGTATGAAGGGCATGG
>DAOWOP010000054.1 GCA_030642005.1 Planctomycetales bacterium | reverse complement strand
CGTATTTGGATGCTTCGGCAGCAACGGTTCGATTTTCTCCCATAGTTCATCCGAAACTCGGTACTGATTTTTTCGCTTCTGTTTCTTCATCCCTGATCTCCTTCCAAGGCTTCCGTGCTCTTGGATTTATCGGCAAATCAGAGGTTATTAGGATAGGCTCTAAATATATTCATTAAGAATATTTTCCAGCATTTCGACCCGGCCTGAGGCGTTGGGGGCGATTTCGCCCTTTTTGAGCATGTACTCGCTCAATTCGGCGAAGCCGACCTTGCCGGATTCGATGTCCGCGCCGATGCCGGCGTCCCAACTTCCGTAGCGATGTTTGAGAAAATCGTCAAGCCGGCCGTCTTTGCGAATGGCGGCGGTGATCTTCAGGCCTCGGGCGAAGGCGTCCATACCGCCGATGTGAGCGTGGAAGAGGTCCACCGGCTCGAAACTCTCGCGGGCGACGTGGGCGTCGAAGTTCAACCCGCCGGTGGTGAACCCGCCGCCCTTGAGGATCGCCAGCATCGCCGCCGTTGTCTCGTACAGGTCGGTCGGGAACTGGTCGGTATCCCAGCCCAGCAGCAGGTCGCCGCGATTGGCATCGACGCTGCCGAGGATGCCGTTGGCGGCGGCGAATTCCAACTCGTGAACGAACGAATGTCCGGCCAGCGTGGCGTGATTGGCCTCAATGTTCAGTTTGAAATGGTCAACCAGGTCATACCGCTGGAGGAAGGCGTAACACGCAGCCGCATCGAAATCGTACTGGTGCTTGGTCGGCTCCTTGGGCTTCGGCTCCAGGTAGAACGGCCCGGCCAAACCGATCTGCTTTTTGTAATCGACAGCCAGGTGCATAAACCGTCCCAGATGGTCCAGTTCCCTGCCCATGTCGGTATTGAGGAGGCTCTTGTAACCCTCGCGTCCGCCCCAGAACAGGTAGGCGGCGGCATCAAGTTCGACGGCGACCTCCATTGCCTTGGCCACCTGTGCGGCGGCGTATGCGAAGGCGTCGGCGTTGCAACTGGTCGCAGCCCCGTGCATGTAACGCGGGTGGGCGAACAGACAGGCCGTTACCCATAGCGGCTTGATGCCGGTCCGCTCCTGCTCGGATTTGATGACCTTGACAACCTCGTCGAGGTTTTTATTGCTCTCGGCGAGCGTCGCGCCTTCGGGCGCTACGTCGCGGTCGTGGAAGCAGTAGAACCGCACGCCGAGTTTCTCGAAGAACTCAAAGGCCGATCGGACGCGATTGGCGGCGTTTTCGAGCGAGTCGGTCCCGTCGTCCCACGGCATCAGGCGCGTGCCTTGGCCGAAGGGGTCGGCCCCGGCGCTGCCGAAGGTGTGCCAGTAGGCCACACTGAACCGCAGGTGCTCCGCCATCGACTTGCCTTCAACAACTTCGTCAGGATTGTAATGTTTGAAGGCCAGCGGATTCTTCGAGCCAGCGCCTTCGTACTGGATTTTCTTCACGTCTGAAAATGCCTCCGCCATGGTTGGTTACTCCTGTTGTGACAGGCTGTCATGAATGATGCCCGGCTTCGTCCTGCAGGCTACGCCGTGGCAATCTTCGTCCCCTGGGAACGAAGACTGGCTTGCCAAGGCGTAGCCCGAAGGGCGAAGACTGGAGATGAGGGGACTCGAACCCCTGACCTGCTGATTGCGAACCAGCCGCTCTCCCAACTGAGCTACATCCCCGAAATTTCAAACAACTACAGTATAGCAATTCGGCTGCGCCCGCCAAGGAACTTTACATAGATACGAATGGTTTCGATAACATGTACCCAGCCAAGAACACCGCGAACTTTTTTGTTTCTTCTTTTCGTTCCCATCTCTTTTAATGTTCGCGTTGTTCGCGGCTACTTATGAAAGGAACAGACAATGAAACTTCAAGGCAAGAAAATCGCGATAATGCTGGACCAGGCCTACCAGGAACTGGAGGTGTGGTATCCGTATTATCGGTTGGCCGAAGAAGGGGCAGAGGTTGTGCTTGTCGCTCCGGCGGCGGGCGCGACGTACCCGTCGAAACTGGGTTATCCGTGCGTTTCAGACGCTGCCGCCGGTGATGTGGCCGGCGGGGACTTCGAGGCTGTGATTATCCCCGGCGGGTGGGCGCCGGACTTCATGCGGCGGGATGAATCAATGATTCGCTTCATCCGGCAGTGCGTCGAGGCCAAAATCATCCTGGCCGCCATCTGCCACGGCGGATGGATGCTCTGCTGCACCGACGCGCTGGAAGGCAGGCAAGCCACGTCGTTCATTGCCATCAGGCACGATATGATTAACGCCGGGGCCGACTGGGTTGATGAAGAATGCGTCGTCGATGGCAATCTCATAACCGCCCGCACGCCCGACGACCTGCCCGCGTTCTGCGGTGCGATTATCAAGTCGCTTTCATAAAACAACCGCCACAGAGACACAGAGAACACAGAGACAATTTCAATATTTTTGTTTTTCTCTGCGTCCTCTGTGCCTCTGTGGCGAGGTTATTCAAACAGCGCCGTTCCGATGCGACCGATGGCGGCGAGTTATCCCCATCCGTCGGAGTCAACCGATAGCCTGATAAATCGCAGGCCGATAGCGCGGCTGCGGGATGGGTTTGCCGGCATCGCGGGCGGCCTGGAGCCAGGCAGCCTTGGCCTTCTCTACTTCGGCCAGCGCTTCTTCAGGTGTCTTGCCAAAGGCAGAGCACGATTCCAGGTCGGGGATGTCGGCGATGTACCCGCCGTCTTCCTCGCTATAAAAGATATTGATATGGTAGTCGCTCATCGTCATTCCTCTAATCTCATATTATACCGCTCAACAAGCCGAAGGAACTGTCTAATTTGATATGGTTTCAACTGGCCCCGAACATCCTGAAAATTGATAAGTTCAGAAATGTCAGGATGAACGAAAATGTGATGACTTCCGCTCGTCCGGTCCAAAACAAATCCAAATCCCTCAATCAGATTCACCATATCACGAAAGGAGACATTGTGCAGAGCGCCTTGACTCAACCGTCGCAATAATTTCTTGCGGTTCATTCTCGTGTTCCCGGCTTCTTGATGATTTATTTCCTCTGCGTCCTCTGTGCCTCTGTGGCTTATTCAAACAGAGCCGTGCCGATGCGGAGGATGGTTGCGCCTTCTTCGACGGCTACTTCGTAATCCTGGCTCATTCCCATTGAGAGATGCTCAAAATCTTTTCCGCCGATTTTTTCGGCCTGCATGTCCTCGAACAGTTCGCGGAGGCGGACGAAGGTGGGGCGGGCCTTTTCCGGGTCGGCGGCCAGGGGCGCCATTGTCATCAGTCCGGCCATGCGGAGGTCCTTCATCGTGGAGATTTGATCGACCATGTGCGCCGCAGCCCCGACAGGGACGCCGAATTTCTGCGGCTCGGCCGAGCAATTAACCTCCAGCAGGATATCGGCGACCATCCCGGCCTGCTCGGCCCGGCGGTCAATTTCCTCAGCCAGCCGGAGCGTATCGACCGAATGTATCATCGCCGCGACGGGCAGAACGCCTTTGACCTTGTTCCGCTGGAGGTGCCCTATCATGTGCCAGCGGACCCGGTCAGGCATTTGCTTCCGGCGTCGCCCCAGCCAGGAGGCCACCGCCTCGGCGCGTTCGATAAGTTGCTTGGCGCGGTTCTCGCCGAGGTCCACCACGCCTAAGTCGATGAGGGTTTTGACGTCCTCGATCTCGGCGGCCTTGGTAACGACGACAAGTTGAATCTCGTCCGGGTCGCGCCGAACGCGTTCGGCGGCAGCGGCGATATTGCAGCGAACTCGCTGAAGATTATCGATAATTCTCTTACGGGCGACGGCCATAACAAGAAAGCCTAGCATGGACGTTGCGAAACGGCAAGCCGACGCCGAAAGTCGGCTTACCTTTCGACGATGTTTTTGGATACCTGCAATTATGGCAAGAGCATCGCCATTGTGTAGGCGTTCTGGAAATCTTCGTCGAGGTTCAGTTCGATTACTGTCGGCGCAGCGGCTATGTGCGGCAATTTCGTCCTGACTTCCTCATCCAGCAGCGCCACGAAGGCGCCTGCCAGTGAGCCGTTGCCGATGAAGGTGTACTTGTCGCGGGCGATGTCGGGCAGCAGGCCCGTCGCGACGCAATTGTCCAGATCGATGTGCCGGGCGAACCCGCCGGCAAGGTAAAATTGCTCTATCTCATCGAAGCCCGCTCCGAAATGCTTCATCGCAATCTGAAGCGCGGCGAAGATAACGCCCTTAGCCTGGAGCAGCGTTGCAATGTCGCGCTCGGTGATAAGGATCGGTTTAAGCCCGTCGTCGGTCCGGTCGGCGGGAACGACCTCGTAGGCCATTATCCCGTCGTCGGCCTGAACAATGCCGGAGCACTTCGCCTTCGCCTCATCCGTAAATCGTCCGGTCTGTGAAATCACGCCTGCGCGGTGCGCCTGTGCGAGGAAGTCGATCAAGCCGCTGCCGCACACGCCGGCTGGTTTGGCCTCGCCGATGACGGTGTAAGTCGGCTCGGAATCGAGCGTCTCCAGGGCGAACGTGTCAATCGCTCCGGCCGCCGCTCTCATGCCGCAGGTCAGTCCACCGCCCTCGAAGGCCGGACCCGCGGGAGCGGCGCAGGCGATGGCGCGGTCGCGGTTGCCCACGACGATCTCGGCATTGGTTCCGATGTCGATTATCACCGTCAGTTCCCGGCAGTCCGTCAGCCCGCAGACGTACATGTCCGCCGTGATGTCCCCGCCGATGTACCCCGCCGCCGACGGGAAGATATCGACCAACCCGTCGCCGTTCATCGCCAGGTGCAGCGAGCCGGCGTGGTACGGGCCGGGGAAGTTGGTTACCGGCGCGAACGGCACGCCGCCCATCCCGGCCGGTGATACCCCGCAAAACAGGTGCGCCATTATCGTATTGCCCGAAACGGCCATGTGCGCCACGTCCGCGGACGCCAGCCCGTGCCGACGGACCAGCAGCCTCAAGAGGCGATTGACCGTCGATTCGACGACCAGGTCTCGCAGTTCCTCCAGTTTCTGCGGGTCGCCGGCGTAACTGATCCGGCTGGCAACGTCGTCGCAGCGGATGATCTGTTGATTGTATCCGCTGGCGGCGTCGAGGATTTTCCCTGCCGCCAGATCAACCAGCGCAACGACCACCGTAGTTGTGCCGACATCGACAGCAGCGCCGTAGAGCGACGAGGTCGTATCGCCCGGCTCGATGCGAATCAAATACCATCGACCACTTTCGCAAGCGACAGTAACGGTCAGTTCATACTCACCCGTTAAAACCTGCTCGGCGGCACGGGCGAGTTGCACCGACGAGTTCACAGGCCCTTCGTATCCGCGGGTGTGTAGTTCGTCGATTATCCGTTCGAGGTCGCCTCGCGGGTCCCGGAGCGTCGGTTTTGACAGGCGGAGGTATTCCTTTCGGACGGGCGGGCGGAGCGATCTCGGCGGTGTGTGGGCGAAGTCCATGACGACTTTTTCGCCGGCAGAGACAAGACTGTGGTGTGGGATGCGAATCAGGAATTCGCCGTCCAGCAGGCGTGTCTGGCATGCAAGCACTCGTTTGGCCTTGCCGGTATCGACTGCAATTTCGTTGCCGCCAAGGTCGCTGAACCGCCCGGTAAGGACATCGACGGCGCACCCGCCGCACGTGCCCAACCCGCCGCAGGCGACGTTCAGAATCACACCGGCCCCGGCGACCAGGTCGGTCAACAGGCATGGCGCATCGATCTGACATTCGATACGCCGGTCGGGCAGTTCGATAATACCTTGTGCCTTCGCACTCATAGTCCACAAATCCCACATTGGGTGGCACCTTCAAGCGCAGCGGAACGAAGTGAAGCGAAGCTTGTGGGTGCTTTACGCCATTGTCCATCCAGCACCCACAACCTACGCTTCGCTTCGGTTGAAGGTGCCACCCAATATTATAATCATTTCAATTTTCCTTCGCGGTGTGCGGCGACGTAGTTTGCGCACCACTCATCGGCGGCGCTTATAACCTCGCCGGCCAACATCAGCGGAACCATGTTCGGCGTGCACGGGTCCACGATAGCGGCGTCCATTCCGAAATAAACAGCCGTCGCCATCATCGCCAGGTTGATGAATTTCCGCCCCGGCAGGCCGAAACTTGTGTTGCTCAACCCGCCGCCGATATGGACATCAGGGAACTTCTCATGGATTATCCTGATGGCTTCGCAGGTGTTCCTGGCCGACTGCGGGTCGGTCGAGACCGGCACGAAGCACGGGTCGATGATAATTTCTTCGACCTTTTTCCCGATGCCGGTAATCTGCTCGATAAGGCCTTCGGCCCGTTCGACGCGGTCGTCGACGCCCGTGGGCATGCCGGCATTGGACATGCACAGCGCGATTACCATGCACTCGTGATCAGCCAACACGGGCAGAAAGGCTTCCAGCCGTTCGGTCTCAAGGGAGACGGAATTGACGATGGGTTTCTTTTCCACCAGCGCCAGACCGGCTTTGACGGCGTCGATATTGGCTGAATCAAGGCACAGCGGCGCGTCGATGTTGGACTGGACCAACTTTACCAGCCATTCCATGTTGGCTATTTCCGCTTCAGCCTTCGGGTCCCCGCCGTTCAGGTCGATGCAGTTCGCGCCGGCGGCGACCTGTTCGACGGCGGTTGCGATGATGTGCTGCTCATCCCTGTCGGCGATGGCGGCGGCGATGGACTTCCGTGTCGCGTTAATCTTTTCACCAATGATGATCACAAGCATCTCCTTCTAATTGGTAGTCAGTAATCGGTAAGTTGTTGTCGCCATTGACATTTGTTCCGTTCGCCCTGTTTGTAACCTGGCCACGTGCCGCCGGAAGGCTCTTTCAGGCTGGCCCTTATCTCAAGGACAAGCATCACCCCCACAACCAGCAGCAACAGCACAAGTCCCAACAGCACCAGCGCCACAATTCCCTGAATCAGGACCGGTTTGGCCAGCGGGACTGCTTCGAACCGGTTGAACCTGCGAAACCGCATCGGCCGGCGTATCGGGCCTGTCAGGTCTGGTCGTGCGGGAAACCGCCGATCCGCCGGAAACCATCGTTATCGTCTTGCAATACGGACAGCGGCACACGCCGCCGGCAAAGGCGTCGTCGAGCGATATCTTCTTACGGCACTGCTGACAGCGAACCTTCAAAGCCATGCAACCTACTCCGTCGAAAACACCTGTGGAAGAAAACCACACCTGCCAATAAATGATAAGTTTAAATGTCTAATCAATGACTAATAAACAATGACGAAAAAATGCAAAGCGTTAGACATTGGTCATTGGTCATTGGTCATTGGTCATTACATTGTTCACGCCGGTGCTCCAGAGGTACAGGAAACTTGGCCTGCGCAGCAGCAGAAGTTGACCCATCTGGAGGTTGATCAGATTAATCTGTGTAACGGGCGAGCGAACCGCCGCAGCCGAATACACGTTCGCCCGATACCCGAGTGGTCGATGATACATCACAACTTTGGCTTTTTTCATATTCGCCGCTTTCTTAGCCTCGGCGACGGCGTCCTGCAGGCCGCCAAGTCGGTCGGCCAGGCCGGCCTGAACCGCTTGGCGACCCGTGAATACGCGACCATCGGCCAGTTTGCGAACCTTCTCAGCGTCAAGACCGCTCCGGCCTTCGGCTACGACCTCGACGAACCGCTCGTAAAACTCGTTCACCATCTCCTGGAATATCCGCCGTTCCTGCTCGGTCAGGTCCTTCAGCGGGCTGCCCATCGCCTTGAGTCTGCCGGAGGTAACGGCATCGGCCTCTATACCCAGCATCTTCATCGTTCCGGCGAAATTGACCGTTTGGATCATCACGCCTATCGAGCCGGTAATGCTGCTCGGCTGGCAGATAATCCGCTGCGAACCGCAGGCAAGATAATACCCTCCCGACGCCCCGACGTCGGTTATGCACGCGATTACCGGCTTGCCGGTCTGTTTTCGGAACCGTCGCAGCCGGTTGTACATCGTTTCGGTGGCCTGGACCGTCCCGCCGGGCGAGTTGATGCGGAGCACGACGGCCTGGACGGACTTGTCACGTCCGGCTACGTCCAGTTTCTCGGTGAACAGGCTTACCGGGTTTTCCCAATTGCTGAACAGCGGACCTTGACGCTTGTTGACAATCAGTCCGTCAACGTCAATGAGCGCGATCTTACCGACGAACCAGCCCGGATCGGCCTGGACGACCGATTCGGTCAAACGCTGGTCCAGCGAGACGGGTTTGACCAGATAGCCGGCGTTGCCGCCGCACCCGGCCAGCAGAATGGCAAAACAAACCAGGACAGGTAGATTCTTCATGGAGGCATTGTAGGAAAGCGCCGGCGCCGCTGCAAAAGAGAATATTGAATAATGAACAGAGAATCTCGAATTTCGAAGTAAAAGAAACAAGCCGCTTTTGAGAGATGCTTTTTTTACTTCGTCATTCAAAATTCTCTGTTCATTATTCAGTATTCATTTTTTCAGCGACTTATGAAATCAGGTCGGTGGCGGACTCTATGGCTGCGACGAGGTTGTCGAACTTATACGGGCCGGCCAGTGCGTCGTCGAAACCCTGTCGGAGAAGAGCGCGTTTCCGCCCGCCGGTCAGAGCGCCGGCAAGGGCGATGACCCGTGTAGTGGCCAGCGATGAATTCGACCGCAGATTTTTGATGATTTCCTTCGCGTCCATCGCGTCGGCCTGTGCGTCCACAAGGATAACGTGCGGGCCGAAGTCGCCGGCCTTCATGCCGACCTCGAAGTCGTTGGAAGCGATCTGGATTTCGTACCGGTCCACCCGGTCAAGGTCGTCGGCCAGGGCGGCTGTTTCAGAGTCCGGCGGAGTTATCAGGAGGATGCGCGTAACATTTCCATCCAGTCCGGCCAGGGGCATGTCGTGGTCCTTCATAAACCGGACGAGTTGCGTCAGCGGAATCCGCCTGTCCCTGCTGCCGGGGATGCGATAGCCCCGCAACCGGCCCGTATCAAACCACTTGCTGACCGTGCGCGGCGCCACACAGCAAATCTTCGCCACTTCCCCGGTTGTCAGGACTTCTTTTCGTCTCATCGGTTCACGCCGCTGGTGTCAATGACATTCATCGGACTCTCACAAGCAGGCTTTAGTAACACTCAAAGAGAAGGCATTGGACGCCTCGCCCCGGCGTGATATAGTGCATGTCTGGTTTTCATCGGAGATGTGCGTTGGACTTACTTTCAGACCTGAACGAATCGCAGAAGCGGGCTGTTACGCACGTGGAAGGCCCGCTGCTGGTGCTGGCAGGCGCAGGCAGCGGCAAGACCCGCGTCATCACCCGCCGCGTGGCACACCTCGTCAAGCAAGGCGTCTCGCCGAGGTCTATCCTTGCGATTACCTTCACCAATAAGGCAGCCGGCGAGATGGCCCGGCGGGTCGAGACGCTCGGCGTGCCCGGAGGGGCCTTTATCGGAACCTTCCACTCCTTCTGCTTCCGCCTGCTGCGAGAATTCGCCGACCAGACCCGCCTGCCGAAGGAATTCACCATCTACGACAAGTCCGACCAGACCCGCTGCGTCAAGGATGCAATGAAGCGCCTGGAGATTCCCAAAGACCAATTTGCCCCCGGCGCGATTCAATCGGCCATTTCGCGGGCCAAGAACAAACTGACCGACGCGCATCGCTACGCCGCCGAAGCCAAGGGGTTCTTCCAGCAGACCGCCGCTCGCGTCTATACGCTTTACCAGCGCATCCTCGCCGAGAACGGCGCTGTCGATTTCGACGACCTCCTGCTGCGAACAGCCTGCCTGATGCGCGACTTGCCCGACCTGCGAGAAATGCTCGGACGGCGACACCGCTACATCCTCATCGACGAATACCAGGACACCAACCACGCCCAGTACATCATCGCCCACGGCATGGCGGCCGAACACGAAAACATCTGCGTTACCGGCGACCCGGACCAGAGCATCTACGCCTGGCGCGGCGCGGATATAAGCAACATCCTCGAATTCGAGTCCGATTACCCAAACGCTCTGGTCGTCCGCCTGGAGGAAAATTACCGCTCCACCCAGCCGATCCTCACCGTCGCCGACCGCCTGATCGCCCACAACCGCCGGCGAAAACACAAGCGGTTCATCGCCACTCGCGGCGGAGGACTTGACGTCGGCGTCATCCGGCTTGACGACGAACACGCCGAAGCCGCTGAAGTAACCGACCTTGTCGCCGCGCTTGGCCGAGACGGCGTCGGCTGCCGGGACATAGCCGTTTTCTACCGCGTCAACGCCCTCAGCCGCCTGCTGGAGGAGGCCTTCCGCCGGGCCGGCATCGCCTACCAAATCGCCCGCGGCGTGGAGTTCTTCAACCGCAAAGAGATCAAGGACGTTCTGGCGTACCTTCGCCTGCTGGCCAATCCCGACGACGACCTTTCGTGCCGGCGGATTATCAACGTTCCCGCCCGCGGCATCGGGGCCGTTACGGTCAACCGCCTCGCCGACGCCGCCGAGGCAAATCCCGATATATCGGGACTGCTGGCCGCTACCGCCGAGCCTCACCGAGCGGGGCTTGGCAAGGCCGCCGCCGCCCGTGTCGCAACCTTCAGCCGGCTGATAGACGAACTGTCGGCCGACCTGAACCGCTCCGTCCGGGAAATCGTCGAGACGGTCGTAACTCGCAGCGGGATCGAAGCCGCTCTGAAGGGCGCCGCCTCAAAATCCACAGACGACCAGCAGCGCCAAGCGCTTCGCAATATCGAGGAACTGATTACCTCGGCGGCCGAGTTCGACCAGGGCAATCCGGACGCGACATTGGCTGACTACCTCAACATGGTCAGCCTCGTCAGCGACGTCGATATGGTCGATTCGGAATCGGGGGCCGTTACGTTCATGACGCTTCACGCAGCCAAGGGGCTGGAGTTCCCCGCCGTGATTATCATCGGTTGCGAGGAAGGCCTGCTGCCTTTCGACCGCGGCGACGGAAAGGACCGCGACCTCGAGGAAGAACGCCGCCTGGCGTTCGTCGGAATGACCCGCTCGCAGGACCGCCTGTACCTGACCTCGGCCAAGCACCGCTGCCTGCGAGGCCAGACGACCCGGCAGGTCGAGTCGCCCTTCCTGACAGAAATCGGCAGTGAGTCGGTCTGTCGGATTGACAAGACCACGCAGGAGATGCCGTCGTATCGCCCGCGCACCCGCCTGTCCGGCAGGCAGGTCGGTGCAAGGCGCGACCGCGACGGCTTCTACGAAGACATCGACAATCGCGCGATAATCGAGGCGATGGAAGCGAGCGATTCGATACCTGACGAATTCGCCGGAATAAGTAAAGGCCGACTCGTCCGCCATCCGAAATTCGGGGCCGGGAAAGTGCTGAAAATTTCATACGACGGCATGAGAACCCGCGCCGTCGTGCAATTCAGCAACATCGGAAAAAAAACGCTCATCCTCGAATACGCCGGACTGAAACCGATGTGATACCCGGCGCACAAACTTGATGCGCTGGTGGGACATAAACGAGCCGCGACCGCCAGGGAGCGGTCGGCAAAACTCTCGCAATCGATATGACCGCTCCCTGGCGGTCGCGGCTCGCACTTAACGGAAAGCACCATTTCACTCCAACCCGTACAGAACCATTCCCGTGGCGACCTTTGGATGGAAGTAGGTGCTCTTGTGCGGCATGACGGCGCCGGCCAGGGCGATCTCGCGCACCGCCGACAGCGGCGTCGCCTGAAGCAGAACGACCAGGTCGGCATCGCCGGATTCAACGTCGGCCAGCGCAGCCGGCCCGTCGGCTGTGTAATCTATGAACGTCTCATCCGTCCGCCAGTCGGCCAGGTACTTGTCAATCAACAGGCGGTGCAGAATGGCTGCGTCCAGTTTGCGCCACGCGTCGGCCTTCCCGGGCGCCAGATCGGTCATTGTGGAAATGTCCTTCAGCCTTCCGATGAACGCGCTGCCGTCGCCGACCAGCGCCATCGCGTGGCGACCAAAGGGTTTGAGAAAAGCATCGGCGTCGGCAACGTCGGAGGCTTGCAGGCGGACCGGCTCGTAATCCATAACGTCGCCGGTGTCGGCGACGAATTTTTCCAGGTCGAAGCCCTTCAGGCTGCGGATAACGCGGTGCGTCGGCAGTATAATCAGGCCCGGATCGTCCATCGCCGCCAGGACGAACATGACGAAATTGGCTGGGTGGTCGGGAGCGATTTCGCCGAGGCTGTCGCGATAATTCAAGGCTGTGGTGTAACGATGATGCCCGTCGGCGATGAAGACCGGCTCGTCGCGCAAGGCCGATGCAACCGAATCAATAACCTCCTTGTCGCTGATAACCCAAAGCCGCTCATTCACGCCACCGGTTCGACTACGCTGGCCGCAGGCGAGTTCGCCGGTGGCGTTTGGTTCGCCTGCGGCGGTGGCCGATTCCAACAATCCGGCAACCGTCCCGCCGGCGTCGTTATAGAACCCGAAGATCGGCGACAGTTGCATCCGTGTATATTCGGTCAATTTCAGCCTGTCGGCCTTCGGGCCTGCGAAGGTCTTTTCGTGCGGGATGACGCCCCTGCCGAGTTCGGTCGCGCGGACACGGCAGATCATCATGCGGCGCGTGTAGGTCCTGCCGGCCCAGGAGTAAGTCTGCTGATACGCATAAATCGCCGGCCTGTCGTCCTGTCGCAGCAGGTGCGACGATTTCCAATCGTTCAGACGGTCGGCAGCGGCCTTATAAACTTCATCCGGCCCGACAACCTTGGGCGGAACGTGCGGCAGATCGACAGCGGCGATATTATGCGGATCGCCCGCCAGCAGCGCATCCTTGTCCGCCTGCGAAAGAACGTCGTACGGCGGGGCAATCAGTCTGCTGACGTCGCCGGCGGCGGTGTTATATCGCCAACCCTGAAAAGAACGTATATCCATTTTTGACTTTCGATTTTCGATTTTTGATTGAACAGAACAACAGCAAGAATAGACGAACCCAAATCGAAAATCAAAAATCAAAAATCGAAAATTACTTCAGGGTTTCCTGCAACGCCAGGACGGCGTAGCAGGTTACAAGCGTCGGCGACGCTTCCATCCATCGACTGGCGGAATTGACCCATGAACCGTTTTGGTTTTGTTTGACGGCAAGAACATCTATCAGTTCGTGTCGCCAGTTGTGTTTAACGCCCCGGATGTTGGGGATTTCGTCCTGACCCCACGCGCGAAGCGCCTTGGCGAAGACGTGATAGTAATAGAACAATCCCTGTTTGGACTGCAATTCAGGCATATTGGGATTGGAGTCAAGGCTCCAGTATTTTCTTATCCATTCGTAAGCGGCCCGGACTCGCGGGTCGTCGCGGGCGACGTTGGCATAGAGCATGCTCTTGAAACCGGTGTAGGTCATCGAGCCATAAGACCGCAGGCCTCGCCGGCCTTCTTTAGCCTTGGACTCGCCTACGAACTCTCCGTCCTTTTGGCTGACGGCGTATATGAACCCGCCGTCGTCGTTGCCGCGAACGACGAACACTTGCCCTTCGGTCCCTTCGGTGCGGTTCTGGAGCCGGGCCACGAAGGCCAGCGCCCTTTGCATGGCCGGGTCGTCCGCCGGCACGCCCGCCTCGTGGAGGGCCTCCATCCACATCCCGACGTTGCTCAAATCAGGGCGGTTCTGGTCTTCGCTGCCGTAACTTACACCCCCGACGTAAGGGTGCTTTTCGACAACATCCCGGCCGGTCGGGGTCTTCGAGCCTGGTATAATCTGCTCGCCTCGAAGGAACCTGACCGCATCGGCCAAGGCGCCCTTGTGTGCCGGGTTCTTCGCCGTCGCCATGGCCATCACCGCAACGGAGGTAACGTAATTCGCGTTGCCCTCCCTGGGATTGTAGAACCCGCCGTCGGACTGGCGAAACTTAAGCAGGCACTTGAAACCCTCGGAGACGACGGCTGATTCGTTGTCATATTCCGGATGCTGGAGAATCGCTTTCAGCGCCATTGCCGTCAGGGCAGGATGCGATTGACCGGGCGCAAAGCCCCATCCGCCGTCGTCGTTACGTTGCTCCAGCAGGAACTTAAGGCCCTCATTAATATCTTTCCGGACCCTGGCCAGGTGAGCCGCGTCAATAGCGTTATTGGCCGGCGCCATGAATGTTTTCGGCGGTGTAGTCGCCGCCGGTTTGGTCGTCGGCTGTTTGTCTTTATCCTTCGACCGACCGCAGCCGGCCAGACCGACGAACAGTACAGACGCCAAAATCATACCCTTAAGAAGTCCACTTTTCATCCGCTTACTCCTTCGGTGAACGTCGTTACCCTTTTTACGGAGAGGCAACGCTCGTGCCAGATAAATAATATCACTATTCAGGCGGGATAACTACGTCCGTGTGAGCGCATGGGCGATCATCTCATGCCCGCTTTGAACAATAATTGTTCATATCAGGAGCGTGCGGCTTGGGAGTTTCGCCCGCATTTTTCATTAACCACAGAGGACAGTGCCCTTTAGCCAATTTGGAACGTAATTAACATGATAAAAAACATGCCGACAACCCGATGTGATTGTTGTCAAAGCAATCCCACGGGAGATCGGCATGGACGCTACTTCTCTTGTATCGGCATGGAACGTTCTGGT
>DAOWOP010000227.1 GCA_030642005.1 Planctomycetales bacterium | reverse complement strand
GATAAGCGTGCGGTGGCGTAGGCACAACTGGCGAAAGACGAGGCGGCATACCTCGAACCGGCAATGGAAGACGTCCGCACGCTGGTTAAACGCGCCCCCTGCCAGGAACACTACTGGCTTGGGCTGGTGCAAATCCATCTCATCGGCCGGGATGCCGACCGCTTTGAACAGGTTGAAAAAACATACAAAGAGGCGTTGTCGGCCAACAAAGATTCAGCCGGACTCCGCATCAACTACGCACAGTTCCTCTTTCACCGTGACCGCAAAGACGAAGCGCTGAAACTGTTCCAGGAGGCCGCTGAAGTCCGTCCGGATAAGGCGGCGGGCTACCTTGCGCTGGCCTCGTACTACAGGCAGGAGCGAGACCTGGACCAGACCGTTGAGAATCTTGAAAAGGCCGCCAAGGTGGACCCCGCCAACTATCGCAGTCATACGGGACTGGCGCGAATCTACGCGATCCGCAAGGCGCCGGCCGAGGCAGAGGCCATTCTGAAGAAAGGACTCGATGCGGTCAGAAAAAGCAAAAAGCCGGAACTCAAAGGCGTAGAATTGCTCAATTATCACGTCGGCATCGTTGAGTTGAATCACCAACTCTGCGATATCCTGTTTGACCGCGCCGCAACGGGCGCCGAGAGTGAAAAGGCCCTCCGGGTGGTCAGAGATGCGCTGAAAGAAATGCAGGAGCAGTTGCAGGCCGTCGGCAAAGGCAGCCAGCTTTTCGCTTATATCGATCCGTATGTCGCCAAGGTCGAAGGGCGCTTGGCGCTGGTCAATGGCAAACTGGTAGAGGCTGAAGAACTACTTCGAAGGGCCTACGATTCCTTCAAGACGGACGACGGCCGGCATTATCTTGAGCCGATAACGGCGCAACTGCTCATCAATCTGTATCGCCGGCTGGGTCTGCACGGTGAATCCCGAAAGATTCTTATCCGCTTCGCAAGCGCCAAGAGAGGTAGTCAGTCGGCGCGGATGGGCATGTTGCGGCTTTACGTTGAGTCTCGTCAGTACGAGCAGGCGCAGCGCCTGGTGCGGTCGCTACTGGAACAGGATCGCAGCGAGTTATTGTTGTCCATCCAGGCGGGCCTGGACGCCGTCATGGAGCGGAGCAATCGCATACCGGCCGGACTGAAGGAACTGGACAACCTTGCCGTGTATATGTTCCAGCAGCGGGCACAGCAACTCTGGCTTGAAGGCGAGGCCGAATCGGCCATTCAACTGCTTTCGGACATCCTGGTCAGGCAGCCTAAGCACCTGGCGACGATGATAAGATTGATTCAGTGGCACAGGCTTCGCGGAGAGTCAGTCCAGGCCGACGAGATGCTAGCCCTCGCCCGCCGGGCCTACAAAGACGCCCCTGAAGTGCTGAACCAACTGATGCTGATGGAGACGGACCGGAAAAAACTGCTGGAGCACTTGTTGGCGCAGGCGTCTGCCGAAACCGACCCGGTCCGCAAGTCGCTTCGACTGGCCAGTATCTATCGCACGTTCAAGCAGGAGAAAAAGTTCATCGAGCATCTTTCCGCCGCTGAGGCCAAGGCCCCCAAAAACCCCAGCGTCATCCGGCAGAGGTTCGAATACGCCCTCGGAAAGAGCGATTGGGCGTCAGCGGAAACATACGCCGCAGCCGCCGCGGAAAATAATATCGACACTGTCGGCGGAAAGATGTTCGCCGCGCGACTGGCTGTCGCACGCGGGAAAATTGACGAGGCCATCGGCTTGGTCACCGAAGCGCTCCGCATCCGCCCGCGCTTCAGCCAGGCGCACTCCTTCCTGGGCGACTGCTACCTTGCCAAAGGACAAACAGACCAGGCCAAGCAGCAGTACGAGTCCGCCTATTCCCAGAATCCCACCAGCGTGAGCGCCCTTGTAGGCATGATCCGCGTCAGCGCAATAGCCGCTAATCTTGACGAATATACCCGCTGGGTCGAACTGGCGTATAAGTTCGCCCCGCAAAACCCGCGGATCAGGGAGGCATACCTACGCCTGCGAAGCGACCCTGAAAAGGTAATCAAGCACCGCGAACATCTCTACAGGGAAGAACCGGGCAATCTTACCAACCTTTCTCACCTGGCCATGCTGTACGAGCGCACCGGCCGGCTGGCACAGGCCGAACAAGCTTTCCGTGCGATGGTGAAGATTTCCGGCGGCAACCCGGCGATGGTAAAAGCGCTGGCGTATTTTCTCCGCCGGAGAAATCGCGGCGTCGAGGCGCAAGGCATGTTGGCCGACTACGCCGCAAAGGCGACCGATAAAATTACCGCATATCTGATGTGGGCGGACTACCTCGACGTGGCGGGTGATGCCGACCAGGCAGAGGTAATTTACAAAAAGGCTATTGCCGCCGACCCGAAGGACGTAAGGGGCTACCTCGGCGCTGCCCGCTTCGCCGCACGTCACGGGCGGTGGGAACAGGCCGCCGATAATCAGCGAAAATACATCGACGTTGCCGGCGAAAAAACGCCTCCACTGGCCAGAAAAGACCTGATCGCCTATCTGATTAATGCCGGAAAACTCGACGATGCAGAAGAGAAAATAGACCGGAGATTAAAGAAGGACCAGGCCGACGTGGAAATGCTGACGCTGAAGGCATTAATTTACATCAAGCGGAAGGATTACACCAAGGCCGAGGAAATCCTGGACAACACGCTGAAGATTCGTTCCGATTATGTTTCGGCCCTTGTTCGCCGGGCCGACGTGCACTTGGCCAAAGGCAACAAGGCCCGTGCTATCGCCGACCTTGAATCGGCCAGGCGGGCGGGCACAATTCCGGCAGTCGTGATACGTCTGGCCAATCTGTACGAGAGCATCAATGACATTGACAATGCCCTGGTCGTCCTGCAAGGCCTGTTGGCCGAGCACCCCAAAGACCCGAGCGTTCTGAAGGCGCTGGCCGGACTGTATGGGCGCCACAAGCAGTGGCCGGCACTGGAAAAAATACTGGCTGACGGCAAGAAGGCCTACCCGAAGGACCCATTCTACCCCCGTAAAGAAGCCGAAATGTGGCTTACCAGAAAGGTCCCCGCCAAAGCCGTCGCCGCCCTTGATGTGGCGGTGAAACTGGCGCCCGACAATGTCGGCGTCGCCTTCTTCCGGATGCAGGCGCTGGTTCAGGCCGGGCAGTACGATGAAGCCCTGTCGGTCGGCAAGGGTCTGCTGGACCACAAGGACATCGCCCTCTCGGTAACGGCGGTAATGGCGCTTGCCCACGCCAAAGCCGGTAACCTGCCCGCTGCCGAGACAGAGTTCGCCGCCGCCATAAAGGCCGCTAAATCCGGTAAGCAACTCTGGTTTGTCCTCCGGCAGGTTCGATCAGCCTATCGACCGCCCCATGCCGTCGAAAAACTGAAACTCCTGGCCAAGGGCAGACCGAACGATGCGCAGATTTACCAGATGCAGGGCGAAATACTGATGGAGCAAAAAGACCTCAAAGGCGCAGCAGAGCACTTCAAAAAGGCCCTGGCTCACGTCAAAGCAGATCGCCACAAGGTCCTTATCATGGGAAGGCTGGGATTGGTTTATTTCGAACTGGGCCAATACGACGTAAGCCTGCGAATGTACCAGGACACGCTGAAAATAACCCCCAACGATCCCGGAGTACTGAATAATCTTGCCTGGCTTCTGGCCCATGACATGAAAAAGCCCGACCAGGCCTTGCCCTACGCCCAAAAAGCGTGTGAACTGATGCCTGACAACGCCGAGGCTCTGGATACCTACGGGTATGTGCTGATGTTGAAAGGCGAGTATAATGAAGCTCTGGATGTGTTAAGCCGATCTGTCGATAAACGGGCAATACCGGCCAACAGGTTGCATTTGGGCGAGGTTCACGAGAAAATGAAGCGACTGGATGACGCGTATCGACAATACCAGTTAGGCTGGGAACTTGTCAAAGACAAACCTGACAGTGAATATTACAGGGAATTCAGCGAAGCCATCAAGAGGCTTAGCGGCAAGCCCGGCGGGAGTACCGGACAATGACGATGACACCTACTCGTGAACAATCACCGCAACTGGCCTCACCAATGAGGAGGCCGTTGCGGCCTGGCTCGCCACCGCCGGGCATTACCCCTC